>JAPPHD010000152.1 GCA_028821125.1 Gammaproteobacteria bacterium | reverse complement strand
GGCGCGTTAAGCTCGTCCGAAAGCCTAGCGTTACGCAGGATGATGTGGCCGTGCGCCGAAAGGGAAGCGCCGTATGCGAACTCGCTGTTGAGATTGACGATATTATGTCAAATAGATTTTTATCTAAAATCAAAGGGTTGAACTTTGTTCCATGAAAGTACGGCGAAAGATGCAGTTCAGGGTTTGGGTCGGCATCTGTTGGCTGATGCTGGCAAGTGGAGCTTCAGGCGCCGGCGATCCGGTGGCGGGCGAGGCACAGTCGCTTGCCTGTTCAGCCTGCCACGGCATGGATGGCGCAACCCCTCTCGACCCCACCTACCCCAACCTGGCAGGCCAGAACGAGAAATACCTGTTCGATCAGCTCAAGCTCATACAGTCAAACGAGCGCCTCATCCTGCTGATGACCGGGCAGCTCATTGGCAAGACGGATCAGGACCTCTGGGACATGGCGGCCTACTACGCCTCACTGCCCCCCAAGATCGGCCAGGCAGCAGGCGATGACGAGTCCATCGCCAGGGCAGAGGCGATCTACCGCGGCGGCATCATGTCCAAGCGCGTGGCAGCCTGTACCGCCTGTCATTCGCCCACCGGCAACGGCAACGCGCTTGCCGGATTTCCGGCCCTGCGCGGTCAGCCCGGCCCCTACCTCGCTGCCCAGCTCAAGGCTTATCGCGAGGGCGAAAGAGCCACCGACGAAGCCTACGGCGGCATGATGCGCGATGTGGCCCACGCGCTGACGGATGGTGAAATCGCGGTATTGGCCGACTACCTTCAGGGGTTGCACTGACGGGGCGATGCGTCGAGCCTTGGCCCGATTCGTTCACCAATAGGTCGAGGGGACAGCGGTGGCCGGGTGCGGAAGTGGCTCATCTGATAATCTTCACCCGCAGACAAGAGGAAGGGCAGCCCGTATGAACTGGTGCGCATCGTTGAGCGGACTGTTGCTCGTTGGGTGGATTGCGGCCGGCGCGCCCGCCTTGGCAGAGGAATCCGCGCCAGCCTACGAAGAGGGCGTCCACTACCACCGTCTGCCGGTTGCTGTCGATACCCGGCAGGCAGATCGAATCGAGGTGGTGGAAATCTTCGGATACGCCTGCGTTCACTGCTACAGGTTCGATCCCATCCTGGAGGATTGGCGCAGCGACCTCCCCGGCGACGTCGCGTTCCGCCGTGTACCCGCTGTCTTCAATGAAACCTGGGCGCTTCTTGGGCGCATGTTCTACGCCGCCGAGGCACTGGGCGTCGGCGAGGAAATGCACATGCCCCTGTTCGAGGCGATCCACAGGCGCGGCCTCGACCTGCGCCGGATAGAGCTTGCGGAGGAACTCTTCGAATTCGAGGCGCGGGTGGAACCTGCGGACTTCAAGGCGGCATTGAACTCATTCGGCGTCGCGACGCGATTGAAGCAGGCCGATGCCCAGGGCCGCGTCTACCGGGTAACCGGCGTGCCGAGCCTGGTGGTCAACGGCAAGTACCGCATCGACAGCGGCGATGCCGGCGGCTACGTGGGAATGCTGCGCATCGCCGACTTCCTGATCGACATGGAGCGCACGGCGCAAGCGGAGTAGACAATACCCCATGCAACAGGCCGGCAGCCAATTCGACGACGGCTGGAGTCTCGAGCAGGAGGAATGGGTCGAAGCGCTCGAAGACGTGCTCGTAAACCGGGGTGAGGCGGAAACCAAGGCGCTCCTGCTGAAGCTGCAGCAGCACCTGAGCCGCAAGGGCTTTGTGCTGACCGAAGCGGCACTGAACACCCCCTACAAGAACACCATCGACGTAAAGGATCAGCCCCAATATCCCGGCGACGTCGAACTGGAGACGCGCATCGGCAACATCATCCGCTGGAACGCGGTGGCCATGGTGCTGCAGGCCTTCGACAGCGGTTCCGGCGTCGGCGGCCACATCGCCACGTACCTGTCTGCGGCCACCATGATGGAGGTGGGCTTCAACCATGTATTCAGAACCGGCAGCGCCGGCGACGACCAGGTGCACTACCAGGCCCATACATCCCCCGGCATCTACGCGCGCGCCTACCTGGAAGGCCGGCTGACCGAGGCCCAACTGAAGAACTTCCGCCGGGAACTGGGGGCCGGCGGGGGCCTGCCCTCCTATCCGCATCCGCGGCGGCTGCCGGGTTTCTGGCAGATGCCCACCGCCAGCATGGGCCTGTCCACACCCAGCGCCATCTACCTGGCCCGTTTCGCCAAGTACCTGGAAAGCCGGGGGCTGAAGAAGAGAAGCGGCGGCAAGATCTGGGCGTTCATCGGCGACGGCGAATCGGACGAGCCCGAAGTGCTGGGCACCATCAACATCGCCAGCCGCGAGGGCCTGGACAACCTGGTGCTGGTGGTGAACTGCAACCTGCAGCGCCTGGATGGCCCGGTGCGCGGCAACGGCAAGATCATCCAGGAACTGGAGCGTTCGTTCCGCGGCGCCGATTGGCACGTCATCAAGGTGATCTGGGGCAGCGGCTGGGACCCGATCCTGGCGCGCGACGTGCACGGCGTGCTGCAGGAGCGCATGGAGCAGGCGGTGGACGGGGACTACCAGATGTACACGGTATCGCCCGGTGACGTGGTGCGGGAGCACTGGGTGGAACACACGCCGGAACTGCGGGACCTGATGAAGACCCTCACCGACGAAGAGGTGCGATCGATCAAGCGCGGCGGCCACGATCACGCCAAGATCCATGCCGCGTTCCGTCATGCGGCGGAGGTGGCCGGCAAGCCCTGTGTGGTGTTGCTGAAGACGGTGAAGGGCGATGGGCTGGGTCCGGGCGCCGAGGGCCGCAACACGGTGCATCAGAAGAAGCACCTTAGCCCCGACGAACGGCGCGAACTGGCGAAACGCTTCGACATCCCCCTCTCGGACGAGGCGGTACTCGCTGCCGAGTTCTACCGGCCCCCCGAAGACTCCGAGGAGATCCGCTACCTGAAAACGCGGCGTGAAGCGCTCGGCGGCTTCATACCGAGCCGGGACGTTCACTGCGAGCGCCTGGAACCTCCTGCTCTCAAGTTCTTCGATGCGATGCTGAAAGGCACGACCCGCAACGTTTCCACGACGATGGTGGTGGTGCGCATGCTCTCGCGGCTGTTGCGTCATGAGCGCCTCGGCCGGTACGTGGTGCCCATCGTCCCCGACGAGGCACGCACCTTCGGCATGGACGGGCTGTTTCCCCAGGCCGGCATCTACTCCCCGGTGGGTCAGCACTACCGGCCGGTGGATGCCGGCACCATCGCCCCGTACCGGGAATCGGAAGACGGCCAGATCCTGCAGGAGGGCATCTGCGAGACCGGGGCCATGGCATCGTTCCTGGCGGCGGGCACGGCCTATGCGAACTACGGCCTGCCCATGATCCCGTTCTACATCTTCTACTCGATGTTCGGTTTCCAGCGCGTCGGCGACATGATCTGGGCCTGTGGCGACATGATGTGCAAGGGCTTCCTGCTCGGTGGCACCTCCGGGCGCACCACCCTGAACGGCGAAGGCGTGCAGCACCAGGACGGGCACTCACAGCTTATCGCCAGCACGATTCCCAACCTGAAAAGCTACGACCCGGCCTTTGCCTTCGAGATTGCCCTGATCGTGCGCGACGGCATCCGGGCGATGTATGCGGACCACGAGGATGTCTTCTATTACCTGACGCTCACCAACCAGGGCTACCCGATGCCGCCGATGCCCGACGGCGTGGAGGAGGGCGTGCTCAGGGGCATGTACTGTTTCGAGCGCGCGCCGGGCGCGGAGATCAACCTGTTCGGCAGCGGCGCGGTAATGACGGAGGTGCTGCGGGCTCGGGACATCCTCACCGGCATGGGCATGCCCTGCAACCTTTGGAGCGTCACCAGCTACAACGAGCTTGCGCGGGAAGCGCAGGCCGTCGAGCGGCAGGAGTTGCTCAAGGTCGGCGATGTGGATGCGCGGCCCTGTGTGCAGTCGCTGCTCGCCGAAGAAAGCGGGATATTCGTCGCCGCCACCGATTACATGAAGGCGCTGCCCGGCATGATCGCGCCCTGGATTCCCGGGCCCTATACGGTGCTGGGCACCGACGGCTTCGGGCTGTCGGAGTCCCGAAAACGGCTGCGGGACCATTTCGAGGTCTCCGGCGAGTGGATCGCCTTTGCGGCGCTCTCCAGCCTCGCGCGCAACAACCGGGGAACGAGGGATACTGCCCTCGAGTTCGCCGCAGCGCATCGGCTCGACCTGGACAAGGCCGACTCGGCGACCTGGTAGCCGCTCCCGATACGGCGACGCCGCGCCTTGTAACCGAACCCTTGCGTCAGGCTGAAACGAAAGCATCCTCGATACGGCGCACTCGGCCGGCGCAGGACCGCCGGTAGACTGTGAGGGCGCGCCGAGTTCACATCATCGGTTGCTATCGCAGCGGCACTACCCTGCTCATGGAACTGATGTGGGGAAGCTTCGCATTCAGCGGCCGCGCAGAACATGAAGCCTCTCTGCTCGACCTGCCGCCTGCGGGAGAGACCCTGTATCTCTCGAAGAAACCGCCGGACACCACCCGGATTGAGCGAGCCTTCCTGCGCGACGACGAAACTTTCCTGATCGGCATGCTGCGCGACCCCCGAGCTGTGGTGACGAGCCGGCACGAGAGCAGGCCGGACGTGTATTTCCGCGGCTTTCGCCACTGGCGCGATTGCGCCCAGGCCATCCGCGCCCTGGAGGGGCATCGCCGATTCCTGGTGGTGCGGTTTGAGGATCTGGTGACTGATCCCCGCGCCGTTCAGGAAGCCATTGAGCAACGATTGGGGTTTCTCAAGCGGCGGGCACGGTTTTCGGACTACCCGGCGGGTGTAGAAGCCGGGGCGGGCGCGGTTGAGTCGCTTGGGGGCGTTCGGCGCCTGGATGCGTCCCGAATCACCGGTTGGAAGGACCACCTGCCAAGGATCAAGACCCAACTCGATGCGTATCCCGACATGGCGTCAATCCTGGTCGAACACGGCTATGAACCGGACGACGCCTGGACCGCGATGCTTGACGGAATCACGCCGCACCGGCAGAGCTACAAGGAACGGAGGCCACACCTGTTCAAGCGCTGGGAAACTGCCCTGCGCTACCGCATGAGGACACGGGCTTATCTGCGCAAGAGGGGGCTGCCTGGTTGAGGCGCGACGGGCGGGCTAAAGCAGGCCGCTGCTTTCCGCGTCTTCGAGAATGGCCGTGAACAGGTTGAGCGCCTCGGCCTGCTCGTCCCCCTGCACCTCGGCGCTCCTCGAACTGATGCCTGGAATCCGGGCGATCATCAGCGTGCCGGAAACGGAGTAGACGCCGGAGTAGCGCCTGCCCTTGTAGTCTATGGGCAGTTGAGTTGGGGGCGTTGACATCCTGAAAACCCGTCGCAATGCGATTTGCAGAAGATAGCAGACAAGCGTGCCAGGCAGGAACCGCGAGTTCCGCGTGCGTCATGACGGGGGTTCGCTGGAGGCGATTTCCGATTGAGCGGCCAGTGGCTGTCAAGACAGACTATTGCCCCTCGTAAGCCGATACGAACTGCGGATGAGGTCACAACCGCAAGGCAATGCGGGCAGGAGGTTTCGATGGACCCGGAAAGCGAAGCGATGGAAACCGAAAGGGCAAGGGCCGCATTGCGCAAGACAGAGGCGGAAATCAGGAGTCTGGAGGTAAACACGCTGATCGCGGCCAGGCGATTTTGGCTCGACGTCGGCAAGTTCATTATAATCGTGGCGCCATTGGCTGCGGGCGCCCTGAAATTTCTTGGAGCCTGGTTGTGAAACCCTTCGAAGGACCGTTGATCGCCCTGTCCCTGATCGTAGTCACCTGGGGCCTCGCCGGAATACTCTACTGGTTGCTTTGACCATTGCCCGGAACAAGCTTGGCTCGGTCCTGGTCGACAGGTGTTTTCGCAAGACCAGGCGGCTCGCGGTCATCTTGCTCTGCCTTGCCTGCTCAGGCGTCTCAGCGGAGTCGATCGTTGTGGTCCTGTCCTGGGACGGCGTACGGCACGACTATCCGGAACGCGCGGAGTTCCCGGGCCTGAACCGCCTGCAGGCCGAAGGGGTCCGGGCACGCCGGCTGACGCCGGTCTATCCGTCCAAGACGTTTCCCGGCCACGTATCCATGGCAACGGGCACCTACCCGGATGTGCACGGCATCGTCGACAACCACTTTTTCGACCGGGGGCGGGGAGAGTTCCATTACGGAGACGCCGCGGCCTGGATGATGGCCGAACCGCTCTGGGTTGCGGCGGAGCGCCAGGGGGTGCGGGCCGCCACCTATTTCTGGGTCGGTTCCGACAGCGACTGGCGGGGCGCGGGAGTTTCCTACCGGGTGGCCCCTTTCGATGTCGACACCTCGGAGGAGGAAAAAGTCGCCCGCATACTGGAGTGGCTGAGCCTGTCGGAGGACAGACGACCCCGGCTGATCATGTCCCATTGGAAAGGCGCGGATAGGGTGGGACACCGGTACGGGCCGGAGTCCGACCGGGTCGTGGAGCAGTTGCAGGGCCAGGATGCGCAATTGCTTCGCCTGTTGGCCGGCATTGACGAACTCGGGCTCTGGGGCCGCCTGACCCTGCTGCTGGTCAGCGACCACGGCATGACGAAAACCGGGCGCTGGCTTGACGTGGAGGGCGTTCTCGAAGAGGCGGGAATCGGGGCGCGCCTTTTCGGCGGCACCCTCGCGCATATCTTTCTCGACGACCCGGACGACCGCGACGAAGCGATGGGCGTGCTGTTCGCGGTCCAGCCGGCGTGGGCTTATACGCAAGAGCAGGTCCCCGCTTCCTGGCGCGTGCTCTACCCCGGGCGTGCCGGCGACCTGCTCATGACCACGGAACCACCGTACAGCTTCACCCGTCCCCGGGGGCTGGGGGGCAAGGTTGCGCCGGTTCTGGCGCGAATGGGATGGACCCTCGGCGGACACGGCTACTTCCCGCACCTGCCCGACATGGGAGGCATCTTCATGGCGCTCGGACGGGGCGTACGTGCGGGCGGGACACTGCCTGCGGTTCACCAGGTCGACATTGCCCCGACGGTCGCCCGTCTGCTCTCCATCGATCCGCCTCTGCAATCGGAAGGGCGGCCGATCGAGGGCATTGGCGGTGAACCGGATGCCGTGCCGGTGTCACCGAACCCCTAGTGCTCCGTCCAACTGATAATGCCGTATCAGCGCGTTCGCAAGCGTACAGATGCGAGGCGCGGTTCCGAGCGCGTATCCGGATGCGGTGTCTAGCGCGCATCCATTCAACGTTTTCTGCTCAGGCTGGACAATCGTCCCGCATATGCTGAGTACTCGGTAAGGAGGGATCCGGTGTCGCAAGTGCAACGCAAGCGCAGCTTCTGGACCTGGGGCCACTCCAGCGATGAACCGACGGAAGCGGAACGCCGGAAAGTCGCGGAGTCCATCGCCCGCCGCACGGGTGTCGCGGTGGAACCGCCGCCGGTGCCGGACCTGGGCGACATCGAGATCAGGAAGCCGAGGCTCAAGGTCCCCGAAGCGCTGCGGGGTTGGGTGTCGACCGAATCGGAGGATCGCCTGCTGCACACCTACGGCGGTCACTCGCTGGAACTGCTGGCCGCACTCAGAGGACGCTTCGACAACCCGCCGGACGCAGTGGCCCATCCCCGTACGGAGGAAGAACTGGAGCGCACCCTGGAGTGGGCCGCCGGCGCGGGCCACGTTGTCATCCCTTATGGCGGCGGCACCTCGGTGGTGTGGGGCCTGAACGTGCCCGAAGACACGGAAACCGCCGTCACGGTGGACCTCGATTGCCTGAACGCCGTGCTGGAGATCGATCGCACCTCCCGTGCGGCGCGCGTGCAGGCAGGGATACTGGGCCCCGACCTGGAAAATGCCTTGCGCCCGGAAGGGCTGACCCTGCGCCACTTCCCCCAGAGCTTTCCCTGGTCCACCGTCGGCGGCTGGGTCGCCACCCGTTCCGGCGGTCACTACGCCACCAATCACACCCATATCGACGACTTCGTCGAGAGCATCCGCATGCTGACGCCGCGCGGCTGGTGGGAATCGAGGCGGCTGCCGGGCAGCGGCGCGGGGCCGAGCCCGGACCGCCTGGTGATCGGTTCCGAGGGCACGCTCGGGATCATCAGCGAGTGCTGGCTCAGGCTGCAGAAGCGGCCGACGTTCCGGGCCAGCGCCGGCATCCTGTTCCCGGACTGGCAAACCGGCGCCGAGGCGGTGCGGCAGATCGTCCAGGCCAAGCTGTGGCCGGCCAACCTGCGCCTGCTCGACCCGGAGGAGGCGGGCCGTGCTGCGGGCGTGGAGGGTTCCCTGGCATTGCTGGTGACCGGTTTCGAGTCCGCGGATGTCCCGCAGGGGTCGAACATCCGCGCCGCGGTTGCCATCGCCCGGGAATGCGGCGGCAGCATCGAAGACGAGGCCATCCGCATCGATGACGGAACGGGCAAGGCCACGGGCCGCGGCGGCGCGGTGGGCGCCTGGCGTAACGCCTTCATCGGCGTCAACGCCGGCGCGACCAACGGCCTGGGATTGCTGTCCGACACGTTCGAGACGGCGATCACCTGGGACAGGTTCGCCGAGTTCGACGGTTACGTGCGGGGCCGAATGACCGATGTGCTCAACCGGGTGCTCGGCAAGGGCGCCTCCCTCTCCTGCCGGTTCACCCATGTCTATCCGGACGGCCCGGCGCCCTATTACAGCTTCGCCGGCACGGCGCGCCTGGGCGGCGAGTTCGAGCAGTGGCAGGAGATCAAGGCGGTGGCCAACGAAGCCGTGGTGGCGGCTGGCGGCACGGTCACCCACCACCACGCCGTCGGCCGCATGCACCGCCCCGGCTACGACATTCAGCGGCCGGACCTGTTCGCCGAGGCATACCGGGGCGCGAAGCGGGCGGTAGACCCGCGTGGGGTCATGAACCCGGGGGTGTTGATCGACCCCTGAGACAGGGCATCAGCGAACGGGGGATGCTCCAGGCCGACGGGATAACGGCGATCGGGGGCGATCTTGGCTCATTCGACAACATCGTCGGCGAAGAGAGAGTTTGACGAGGCGTTGCCAAAGACCGACGAGAGGGCGGTCGTCGGCCTGGCGGTTGGCTCCGCTGTCAAACTGATCGGCGAACAGGAGGCCTGAACCGGTGCCAGACCCCTCGAGCCGCCGCGGCTTCATATTCCAGGCGAGCTACCGAATCCAGGCGGGCGTTCCGGTCGTGCACCTGTTCGGCCGCCTGGAGAACGGGGACACCTTCCTGGTCCGGGACCGGCGCCAGACGCCGCACTTCTACGTGCCCGCCGACGCGCCGGGCAGGGCAGAGGCGGGCGACTGGCAGGGCGCCCGCCTGTCCCCCTCGGACCGTATCGCCTTCAGCGGGGAGGCCACCCGCCGGGTGAGCGTGCCGACGCCGCCGGATGCACCACCCGTGCGGGACCGGCTGCACGCCCGCGGAATCGACACCTTCGAAGCCGATGTGCGCTTTGCCATGCGCTACCTGATCGACCGGAACATCAAGGGTGGCTGCAGCATCCATGGCGCGCCGCAGCGCGGTTCCGGTTGCCGATGGGTTTTCGACGACCCCGAACTTGCGCCCGCGCCGGTGGACTTTCGGCCGAACGTGCTGTCGTTCGACATCGAAACGGATGCCCGCGCACAGCGCCTGCTGGCCATAGCGCTTTACGGCTGCGGTGTGGACGAGGTCTACATAGTCGACGGTACAGGCCGCGAGATGCCCGCAAGGGCGGTGGCCTGCGCGAACGAACGGGCGGCCCTCGACGCCTTCAGCGGGCGTGTACGGGAACTGGACGCCGACGTTCTCACCGGATGGAACGTCATCGACTTCGACCTGACGGTGCTGGCGCGCATCGCGGCACGCCTGCGCCATCCTCTTCAACTGGGGCGCGAACCCGGACGAATGAGCATCCGGCCCGCACAGGGCTATTTCGGCAGCGGCCAGGCCACCGTTCCGGGACGCCTGGTGCTCGACGGCGTCGACCTGCTGCGCGGCGCCTTCGTGCGCATGGACGAGTATTCGCTGGATGCGGTCGCGCGTAGCGTGCTCGGCGAAGGCAAGACGCTCACCGGCAGTGCGCACGACCGGGTGGGCGAGATTCTCCGGAACTACGCGGACGACCTGGAGGCGTTCGCCCGCTACGCCCGAACCGATGCGCGGCTGGCTCTCGATGTTGTCGAGCGGCTCGACCTGGTGAACCTGGCGGTGGCGCGCAGCCGTCTCACCGGCATGCCGCCCGACCGCGTGGCGGCAAGCATCGCCTCGTTCGATTTCCTCTACCTCGCGGAACTCCACAAGCGGCGCATCGTGGCGCCGAGCGTGAGGAGCAGCGATTCCAGGGTGCACGTCGCCCAGGCGGGCGGCCATGTGCTGGAGCCGGTCACGGGACTGCACGAGGGCGTTTGGGTATTCGACTTCAAGAGCCTCTATCCGAGCGTCATCCGCACCTACAACATCGATCCGCTGGGCTACATCGACGAGGCGCAGGAGGCGGACGATCCCATCGAGCTGGCCGGCGGCGCCCGTTTCCGCCGCACGCCGGGCATTCTCCCCAGCTTGCTCGACGACATGTTCCCGCGACGCGAGCAGGCCAGGCGGGACGGCGACCAGGTCGCCTCCCAGGCCATCAAGATACTGATGAACTCCTTCTACGGCGTGCTCGGCACACCGGCCTGCCGTTTCTACAACCCGGCCATCGCCAATGCGATAACCGGCCAGGGTCGTCGCCTGCTACTCTGGTCGAAACGCTGGTTCGAGAAAAAGGACTATCAGGTCCTCTACGGCGACACGGACAGCCTCTTCGTTGCCTGCGGCAGCGATGCCGACGGCGCGACGGAGCGGGGTTTGCTGCTGGCCGCGGCATTGACCGCTGACCTCGCGGAACACGTCCGGCGGGAATCGCGCGTCGAGAGCCGCCTGGAACTCGAACTCGAGAAGTTCTACAGCAAGCTCTTCCTGCCCGTTACGCGCTCGGGGTCGGGCGGCGCGCGCAAGCGTTATGCCGGACAGATCCAGGGACACGACGACGTCGAGTTCAGGGGCATGGAAGTGGTGCGTCGGGACTGGACCGAACTTGCCAAGCAGGTGCAACGGGAACTCTATGGACGGCTGTTCCGCGAAGAACCCATCGAGGACTGGCTGCGCGACCTTGTATCCCGCCTGCGCGCCGGCTCGCTGGATGGGTGGCTGGTCTATCGGAAGGGATTGCGCAAGCGGGTCGAGGACTACCGGGCCCAGACACCCCCGCACGTTGCAGCCGCGCGCAAGTCGAAATCCGAGCCCGGCCGCGTGGTCGCCTACATGATCACGCTGGCGGGCCCGGAACCCCTGGACAACCTCACCGCGGAGCCGGACCGGGAGCATTACCTGGCCAGGCAGGTGAAACCCGTGGCGGAACCGGTTCTGGCCACCCTGGGCCTCAACTTCGAGCGCGTGATCGGCGACGACCGCCAGATGGGGCTTTTCTGAACAGCAATTTGCGAAGCAAGAGTATCGCCGCATTTGACAACGGCGTGAATCTCCGGCGCCGCGGGCGTAAACTACAGGTCTTTCCATTCTCCTGCGGGAGCCTCATAAGCGTTTGATTGGTATGAGAAATTTTACGCAAGAGCAGACAATGTTCCGAGATGCCTACCGGCGTTTCCTGGAAACCGAAGTGGTGCCGCGCATGCCGGAATTCCGCGAGGCGGGCATTGTCGACCGGGAAATCTTCCGGAAGGCCGGCGACCTCGGGTTCCTGATGGTCTGGCCCGATGAGAAGTACGGCGGCATGGGCGATGCGGACTTCCGCTTCGAGCAGATCATCATCGAGGAAACGATGCGGGCGCGTTGCGCGGCCTGGTACAACACCCTGCACAGCCGCCTGGTGGGGCCCTACCTCGACAGGTACGGCAACGACGAACAGAAGAAGCGCTTCCTGCCGGGTTGCGTCAGCGGCGAGAAGATCCTCGCGATCGCCATGACGGAACCCGATGCGGGCAGCGACCTGGCCGGAATGCGCACTTCCGCGAAGGACAGGGGCGATCACTTCCTGCTGAACGGCTCCAAGACCTACATCTCCAACGGCATCAACGCCGACTACGTCGTCGCGGCGGCCAAGCTCGACGGAGCCGCAAGCCGGCACGCCATGGTGCTGCTGGTGGTCGAGCGCGGAATGGAGGGCTTCGAGCGCGGCGCCAACCTGGAAAAGATGGGCTTGAAAGCGCAGGACACCGCGGAGCTGTTTTTCCACAACGTAAAGGTCCCGAAGGAAAACGTGCTCGGTGAGCCGGGCGAGGGCTTCAAGTACCTGATGCACAATCTTGCGGAGGAGCGGCTGATCGGCGCCGTCGGCAACATTGCGCAGGCCCGCAGGGCATTCGACGTGACCCGGGAGTTCTGCCTGGAGCGGAAGGTCTTCGGGGCGCCCCTGGCGGAGCAGCAGAACACGCAGTTCAAGATGGCGGAGATGGATGCCGAGATCGAGATGGCGCAGTGTTACGTCGATCATTGCGTGGCCGTGCACAACGACGGCCGGCTTACCTCGAACATGGCTGCCAAGGCCAAGCTGCTCACCTCGGAAATCGAATGGAGGATGGTCGATCTCGGCGTGCAACTGCACGGCGGCGCCGGCTACATGATGGAATACGAGATCGCCGGCATCTTCACCGATGCGCGGGTCGACCGCATCTACGCGGGCACGTCGGAGATCATGAAGCGGATCATCGGCCGCGATCTGTTCTCGCAATCCTACAAGAGCATTCTGGACTGAGTCGCCCGCGGACGCAGGTCAGCAACGAGCGGATTCCGGCTCGAACGAACGACAGGACAAGAGGGAGGACCCATGAGCCCAAAGAGCCTGCAGGGCACGGACTATCCCGAAATCCGTGAGGAGGTCATCAAGCTCTGCAAACAGTATCCCGGCGAGTACTGGCGCAAGCTCGACCGGGAGATGGCCTATCCGTCCGAATTCGTGAAGGCGCTCGCCGACGCCGGCTATCTCGCCGCCCTCATTCCCGAGGAATACGGCGGTTCCGGCCTGCCGCTTTCGGCATCCGCGGCGATCCTGGAAGAGATTCAGCGCGCCGGCTGCAACGGCGCCGCCTGCCACGCCCAGATGTACATCATGGGCGCACTGCTCCGCCACGGCAGCGAGGCGCAGAAGCAGCAGTACCTGCCGGGAATTGCCAGCGGCGAGCTGCGCCTGCAGGCGTTCGGCGTGACCGAGCCCACGAGCGGTACCGATACCGGCGCGCTGAAGACCGTGGCCGAGCGGCGGGGGGACCGTTATGTGGTGAACGGCCAGAAAATCTGGACGAGCCGGGCCGAGCACTCCGACCTCATGCTGCTGCTGGCGCGGACCACGCCCCGGGACGAGGTGACGCGCGGCATCGACGGCCTGTCGATCTTCATCCTGGACATGAACGCGGCCCGGGCCGCGGGCGGGCTCGCGGTGCGGCCGATCCGCACGATGATGAACCATTCCACCACCCAGGTTTTCTTCGACGATGTGGAAGTGCCGGCCGAGAACCTGATCGGCGAGGAGGGCAGGGGCTTCCGCTACATCCTCTCCGGCATGAACGCCGAGCGCATCCTCATCGCCGCGGAATGCATCGGCGATGCGAAATGGTTCATCGAGCGCGCCCGGGACTACGCCAACGAGCGCGTGCTGTTCGGCCGCCCGATCGGCCAGAACCAGGGCGTCCAGTTCCCCATCGCCAAGGCCTACGCCCAGATGCGGGCGGCGGAATTGATGGTGCACCATGCGGCCAAGCGGTTCGAGGCGGGCGAGAACGTCGGCGAGCAGGCCAACATCGCCAAGATGCTGGCGGCGGACGCTTCCTGGGCGGCGGCGGAAGTGGCGGTGCAGACCCACGGCGGCTTCGGCTTCGCGGAGGAATACGACGTGGAGCGCAAGTTCCGCGAAACCCGGCTCTACCAGGTGGCGCCGGTATCCACGAACCTGATCCTCAGCTACGTCTCCGAGCACGTGCTGGGCCTGCCCAGGTCGTATTGACGGCTTGGCAAGCGGACATCCGCATGCCTGAGGACTGGAAACTGGAACTGCAGAGCCGAGGGCTCGAGGCTTCCGAACCCATGTGCGCCAGCATCGGCATCGATGTGCGGCCTGCGGAGGTCTGGAAACGGATCGCGGCGCCCGGCAACCTGAAACGCTGCCATCCCTTCTGCGCATCCACCGCCGTCGAGAAATGGCCGGGTGTCGGGTCGCGCGATTCGATCACCTACTACAGCGGGATTCGCTACCAGAGGGACTTCGTGGCCTGGCTGGACGGGGTCGGCTACGACATGGAAGTCGGTTCGCCCACGAAGAAGACCTGCCGGGTAACCTGGCGCATCGAATCACGGGCTCCCGAACGCAGCGAGTTCCGGATAACGGTTTTCCCCTACGTCGAGCCCGGCTGGAGCGCACGGGAGGAGTCCCGTTACCTGGAACGCTTCTTCGGTGAAGCCTTCGAACACTATCTGCAATGCGTGGTGAAGGGCCTGAAATACCACGTGACCACCGGCAAGGATGTCCGCGAGGATCAATTCGGGGCCAATCCCGTGTTCTCCGCACCCGGATAGCAGAATCCCCGGCGCCTCACCGCCGGCACCGGAAAAAGAATGGCGTCGCGGACCCGTCAGGCTCCCCAGACCTCGCCGTACACACGCATCCAGTTCTCGCCCAGCATCTTGTCCAGTTCGGCGTTGTTCCAGCCGCGCTCGCGCAGGTGCTGCACCAGGTTGGGCAACTCGGAGATGTCCTCGAAGCCCTCGACGGTGTGGGCAAGGCCGTAGCCCAGGGAATCGACGGGAAACACCATGTCGGCGCCCGGTGGATGGGGAAAGCTCGGCCCCCAGCCCCAGATGAAATCCGGGCCCAGGCCAACGTGGTCGATGCCCACCAGGTTCTTCAGGTAGTCGTATTGATCCACGAGAGTTTCGATCTGGGCGCGCGGGCTGCGCTCGGGGTACTCGTCCAGGACGCCGGGGTGGCGCACCAGGAAGTCGCTGATGGCGGTGAGGCCGATCACGCCGCCGGTGCCGGCGATGGCTTCGGCAAGCCCGTCGCTGATGGCGCGCATGTTGGGGTTCAGCGCGGCCATGTTGGTGTGGGTGGCGACCACCGGCACCCCGTCCGAGACGGCGATGGCATCGAAGCTGGTCTGCTCGGCGCAGTGCCCGCCCACGTCCAGGATGACGTTGTGCTCGTGGATCGTCTCCACCAGCACCCGCCCCGCCCTGGTCAGGGGCACGTCGTGATCCATGTTGCCGCCGCCGAACACGTTGGTGACGTTATAGGTGATGCCGTGCGCCCGCACCCCGAGTTCGACGTAGGCGCGGAACACGCTCTTCATGGTGTCGTAGGATTCGAAGGGCCGCTTGTGGTACAGGCGTTCGAGGTGATTGGCGCTCTGGAAGCCCACGATCATCGCAATCCTGCCGGCTTCGTTAGCGGCGTGAATGTCCGCGACCGAACGGGCGAGCGCCACGCGGTCGGGATTGCGGTCGATGAGCCGCAGGATCTGGCCGAGGCTCTCCAGCCCGGAGATGCTCTTGTGCACCACATCCACCCCGCCGGTCTCCAGCAGGTCGATGAATCCTTCGAGCGGCGACGAGGTATCGAGCCCGTCGACGACCAGCGCATCCGAACCGGTGTGAACGCCCGCCTTCGCCCCAGGCACCGCCGCCAATGCGGCGAGAGCCGCTGCCCCGCCGAGCAGTTGCCGGCGATTGACTCCGTTTTCGTGCATTTCAGTAACTCCTGTTCATGTTCGATCTGGACGCAAACCCGATGCCTGATCCCCAATCAGGCAAGCGTGCCCACCCCTTGTTCGATTGCCACTGCGTCGTCCAGGCTGGTCCTTCGAGTCCGAGTGGAGTCGTTCGAGTGTGATGTCCCTGGAACTCGTCGCCATGACGTTGACTCACCCGGCCAGGGCAGATTTCCCACGGGTTTTTCAGCCATCGCCCATAGCGCGTGTGCTGGCACTTGCGCGACCCCGCGGGAGCACGAACACCCGAGGGGCAGTGGATGTCGAACACGGTCAGCCACGACCAGAACTTCAAGAACCTGATTCTCGACTATCCGAGCGATTCCCTGGCGTTCTTCGCCCCCGAAGAAGCGCCCGGCCCCGATGATCAGGTGAGCATCGTTCCGGTGCGCCAGGAACAACTCAAGGAACGTCTGGGCAACCGCTTCCGGGAGCTGGATGTGCCGCTACTCGTGGAGTGGGCCGACGGCCGCCGCGAGGCGGTCCTGTTCGTGCTCGAAGAAGAATCCGACGCCCGGCGCTTCTCCCTGCATCGATTGGCGCATTACTGCCTCGACCTTGCCGAACTGTTCGAGACCGACCGCGTGGTGCCGGTCGCCGTCTTTCTGCGGAAAGCCGAGACCGCTCCCGCGTCGCTTACCTTGGGCACCGGGCGCAGTCATTATCTGACCTTCAACACGCTCGCCTGCAAGCTCAGGGAGATCCCCGCCGAGCGCTGGCTGGGCAGCAACAACCTGGTGGCGCGGCTCAACCTGCCGAACATGCAAAGCCCACCGAACCGCAAGGTTGAGGTCTACGCCGAGGCGATCAGCGGATTGCTGACGCTGGAGCGGGACAGCGACAAGCGGGCCAAGTACATCGAATTCATCGACATCTACGCCGGGCTCACCGACAATGAGTACAGGCGCTATCGACAGCAGTATCGCGAGGACAGTTCCACCATGGCAGGAATCATTTCAAGGGCCCGCGAAGAAGGTGTGCAGCAGGGCATCGAGCAGGGCATAACGCAGGGCATCGAGCAGGGCATGACACAGGGCATCGAGCAGGGCATGCGCCAAGGCCGTGTCGAGGGGGAGCGTGCGCTCCTGGAACGACAACTGCGGCGGCGGTTCGGTCTGCTTTCGCCCGAAGTCGCCGAAAAGCTGGGTGGAGCGGCTGCTGCCGATCTGGAAACCTGGGCCGAGAACGTGCTTGACGCGTCTACGATTGACGACGTATTCGCGTCAAGGCACTGACCCGGCTCATTGGTCGAACGTGCACACCCCCTGGTCGATAACCACGACGCCGTCCTGGTTCGTCGTGCGAAAGAGTGCCCGGCTCCCGTCCACCCACATGGATACCGTCAATGCATCCCCCGGCATCACGGGCCGCGAGAAGCGTCCGTTCATCGAGCGGAAGCGGGAGGGGTCGCTGTCGCAGAGTGTGTGCAGGAGCGCGCGCCCCGTGAACCCGTAGGTGCACAGCCCGTGCAGGATGGGCCGGTCGAACCCGCCCATGGCGGCGAACGACGGGTCGGAGTGTAGAGGATTCCGGTCCCCGGAGAGCCGGTAGGTGAGTGCCTGATCCTCGCGTGTGGCGTAAGTGACCTGGTGGGTCGGTTCAGCGTCCGGGTATTCCACCTTCTCTGAGGGGCCCCGGTCACCGCCCCAACCGCCTTCGCCGCGACAGAAGAGGGAGGCTCGGGTGCGCAGCAGCGGCTTGCCGGTGGCCGCGTTGACGGCTTCGGATTCCAATTCGATGAGGGCTGCGCTGCCCTTGTCCCAGATGCCCGCGATTCTGCCGCGGCTCTCGAGCTGACCGTCCGGCGGGATCTCGTCCAGGAGTTCGATGCCCTGCTCGCCGTGCACCATGAGCGCTGGATTGAAGCTGCCGACCTTGTCCATGGGCAGGCCGCCGCCGCCGATGATTACGGCAAAGGTCGGAAAAACGCGTTGCGGCCTGTCCCTGGTGTTCTCGGTGGTGAACTCGAGTTCGGCGGTTCCCGCGCCGATGCCGACGGCGTAGAGCAGCGCGTCCTTGGATGTCCAGCTACGCGTGGCCGGTCCTCCGGTCTCCCCGACCGCGTCCGGATTGATGGGCATGGCGTTTCCCCCGTTGTCAGGTTTTCCCGCACCATAAACGATGCCCGCGTGGCACGAAAGGAGGTCGAGGGCAGTTTCGCAACCGAGTCACGTGGACCGTTCGCCGCCTTGACCCCGGCGCCCTTCCCGTGAACACTCGCAATTCCGGTACGCTAGCAGCCCGTGGCAAAACTCCGGCGTAGCGGCGCTCTCGGTGCTACGCCGGAG
>JAPPHD010000128.1 GCA_028821125.1 Gammaproteobacteria bacterium | reverse complement strand
CTCACCCTGCCCGTTCGATGGGCTCCATCGAGTTGGTGAGCGATGCGGGCTAGACTCGTACCGAAGGCGGGACGGTCAAGCGGATCCGCCGTATTTCCTGAGTTCGGCCCGGCCCACCACCAGGTGGTGCACCTCGTCCGGCCCGTCGGCGAGACGCAGGGTGCGCTGCCCGGTGTACATGCCGGCCAGCGGCGTCCACTGCGAGACGCCGGTGGCGCCGTGGATCTGGATGGCCTGGTCGATGATCTGGCAGACCCGCTCCGGAACCATGGCCTTGGCCATGTGCACCCAGACACGGGCTTCCTGGTTGCCGAGCACGTCCATGGCCTTGGCGGCCTGCAGCACCAAGAGCCGCATCGCCTCGATCTCGATGCGCGCCCGGGAGATCACCTCCACGTTCTTGCCGAGCTGGGCGATGGGCTTGCCGAATGCCTTGCGGCTCAAGCCCCGCCGCACCATCAGGTCCAGCGCCTTTTCCGCCTGGCCGATGGAGCGCATGCAGTGGTGGATGCGGCCGGGGCCCAGGCGTACCTGGGAGATCTCGAACCCGCGGCCCTCGCCGAGCAGGATGTTCTCTTCGGGAACGCGCACGTTGTCGAACACGATGTGCATGTGCCCATGGGGCGCATCGTCGTGACCGAAGACTTCCATGCCCTCGAGAATCTGCACGCCGGGGGTGTCGATGGGCACCAGTATCTGCGACTGCTGGCGGTGCGGCGCCGCATCGGGGCTGGTTTTCACCATGGTGATCATGATCTTGCAACGAGGATCCCCGGCGCCTGAAATGTAGAACTTCTCCCCGTTGATGACCCACTCGCCGTTCTCGAGCACCGCCCGGGTGCCGATGTTCTTGGCGTCGGAGGAGGCAAGGTTCGGTTCGGTCATGGCGTAGGCGGAGCGGATCTCGCCGTTCAGCAGGGGCTTCAGCCATTTTTCCTTTTGTTCAGGGGTGCCGACCCGTTCCAGCACCTCCATGTTGCCGGTGTCCGGGGCGCTGCAGTTCAGGGTTTCGGAGGCCAGCGGCGTCTTGCCGAGTTCCGCGGCGATGTAGGCGTAGTCGAGGTTCTTCAGGCCCTCGCCGGTATCCGCGTCCGGCAGGAAGAAATTCCACAGGCCCGATTCCTTGGCCTTGTTCTTCGCCCCCTCCAGCAGTTCCAACTGCCCGGGCGCCCAGCTCCACCGGTCCTCGCGGCCTTCGCCGAGGCGGTAGAACTCCTCGACGATCGGATCGACATTCTCGGCGATGTGTTTCTTCACTGCGTCCAGCAGCGGCATTGCCTCTTCGGACATGGTGAGGTTGTACAGGTCGGCGTTCAGGCCGTTGTCGTCGGACATGGGGTTCCCCCGTGAAGTGCGAAATTGGAAAACGCGGCATTTTAGCCCGCATGCCGCGCCGAGGGCCACGGGGCGGCGGTCAATCCCGCCTCGGGGCGGCGGCGCCTCTGGTAATGGTGACGCGGGGCGGTGTGTGCCTTTCCGGCAGCGCCAGGAATGCGCCTTCGTGACGGCGCGTGAGTTCGCGCATCAGCATGCCGAAATTCAGGGGCGAGGCGGCCATGTCCTCGTTGGAGAAGCCGATGGCATGGATGCGGAAGGTGCCGCGTCCGGCCCGTGCGGATGCGACGGCACGATCGATCCGGTTCAGAAAACCGTCGAAATCGCTGCCCGCATAGTCGTCGCCGAACACGAAGACGGCCATCCTGCGGTCCTTGTCGTACAGGTCGCGCACCGCCGCGGCGATTCCGGGCGCGGGATTGCTCGCCGAGTAGGGCAGCCACAGCCAACTGCGCATACGGTCCAGCGCGGCACTGCGGTTGGCGGGGCTGTCGGGTATCCATCTGGGCTGGCTGCCGCCGTACAGGTAGTGGCCCTGGTCGTTCAGAACCTGGAATCCACGCACGCCGGGATAGATGGACAGCACGTTGGTGAATTCCTCCAGCACGTAGTCCCAGATCTGCCGCATGCTTCCGGACGTGTCCACGACAAAGGCGATGTACTCGGAGTCCACCGGGATGCCCGCCAACTCGGTGTCTAGCTTCATGTCCTCTTCCGTGGGCGGCGGCGGCCGTTCAAGAATGCTCACCCCGGCGGCCACGGCGGCGCTGCGTTCGCGCAGTTGCCTGGCCTGGTCGCGGGTGCGGTCGATCAGGTCCTGCAGGTAGCCTGCCTTGTCCGCCGCGCTGGTCAGTTCGGCGCCCAGCACGGCCGCGAGTTCGTCGTTTTCGGCCACTTCCCGCTCGATGGCGGCCACCTCTTCCCGCAGGCCGGAAAGCGTCCACAACGAGCGGCCGTAGTCGGCGGCCCGTGGCGTGGGCGCCTCGATGCCGAACTCGCCGATCGGCAGTATCAGCACCAGGAGCGCGATGGCGCCGAACGCGCAGGCGATCACGTCCAGGAAACTGACGGAGGTGTCGGTGTCGCCGGTGCGTTGCGCTCGCATGGAAAAACTTTCAACTCGTTGATTTCAATAGATATTCAATTTGACATAATGTCAATGACCCGGCACCGAGAGCAGGTATGCGGTGCGGGTATCCGGCACGCCAAGCGGACGCGTTGTCGTGGAATTAGAGGGTGCAGGGGTGCTTTAAAGGTGCCGGATACCCGTACCGCACACCTGCTCTCTCCCAGCGGAGCCTGCTAACGCTTGATCTCGACGACCTCTCCCTCGAAACGGTTCGGCTCAAGGGAGTACCACTGCGTTAGCTTCGCGCTGTACCTCGTCGCGCACAGATCGACGAATTCATAGAAAGTGGGCCGCCCGGGGTCGGTGAAGACGCAACGGCGCGCGCCGCCCCTGAAGGCGCGGGACACCATGTTGTACAGCGGTTTGACCATGCTGTCCCAGAAGCAGATGTCGGAGCCGAGGATGGTGTGGAAAGCACCGAGCTGCCGGCTCGACAGGTTCTCGAATTTTCGTGTCAGGGTGTCGATGGTGACGTCGTTGAGATCCGCCATCGCCTCGAGGAATGGGAACACGTCCCGGTCGATGTCGAGCCCGGTTACCCTGGCCTTGAATCGGGATGCGCAGAACACGGCCGTTGCGCCCCAGCCGCAGCCGATCTCGAGTACTCTGGCGCCTTTGCGGACGGGCTTGGCGGTCAGGTAATCCATCAACAGAAAGCTCGAGTTCCAGGTCCTGTTGCCGTGCACCGTGGGCTGATAGTGCCTTTTCAGGCGGCGGATTTCGGGGTGCTGCGACTTGAGCAGGTAGATCCCGTGGGCCCGGTACATGTGGTCTTCCGGCATCGGTTCGAGCTTGGGCATGGTTGCGGCAGACCGGCAAAAGGCGCAAAGAATAGTCGACGAAGCAAGGGGCCGGCTAATACCCGACTAAAATAGTTGGGTATTCCGGAGGGCACCGGTACAATGGGAACCGGCCGCCAACAGGAACAAGCGCCGGGAAAATGAGTGAATCGCCCCTCGACATCATCGGCCAGGAGTACAGCGCCGGGTTCGTCACGGATGTGGAGTCCGAGACGTTGCCGCCGGGGCTCGACGAGTCCGTCGTACGCTTCATTTCGGAGAAGAAGCGTGAGCCGGGCTGGCTGACCGACTGGCGGCTCTCGGCCTTTGCCGGCTGGGCCCGGATGACGCCGCCGGAATGGGCGCATGTCAACTTCCCGCCGATCGACTTCGACGCCATCTCGTACTACTCGGCCCCCAAGAGCCTTGAGGGCGGCCCGCAGTCTCTCGACGAGGTGGACCCGGAACTGCTGCGTACCTACGAAAAACTGGGTATACCGCTGCACGAACAGGAGATGCTGGCCGGCGTTTCCCGGGCCGAACCGCGAGTGGCCGTGGATGCCGTCTTCGACAGCGTATCGATCGCCACCACGTTCAAGGACAAGCTCAGGGAGGCGGGGGTGATCTTCTGCCCGATCTCCGAGGCCGTGCATACCCATCCGGAGCTGGTGAAAAGATACCTCGGTTCCGTCGTGCCCCGGGGAGACAACTTCTACGCCGCCCTGAACTCGGCGGTATTCAGCGACGGCTCTTTCGTCTACGTGCCGAAGGGCGTGCGCTGCCCCATGGAGTTGTCCACCTACTTCAGGATCAACGAGCAGAACACCGGGCAGTTCGAGCGCACCCTGATCGTCGCCGACGAGGGCGCCTACGTAAGCTACCTGGAAGGCTGCACCGCGCCCATGCGTGACGACAATCAACTGCACGCGGCGGTGGTGGAACTGGTGGCCCTCGACGATGCGGAGATCAAGTATTCGACGGTGCAGAACTGGTATCCGGGCGATGCGGACGGCAAGGGCGGCATCTACAACTTCGTCACCAAGCGCGGCGCCTGCCGGGGCGCCCATTCGAAGATTTCCTGGACCCAGGTGGAAACGGGCTCCGCCATCACCTGGAAATACCCGAGCGTGGTGCTGCGCGGCGACCACAGCGTCGGCGAGTTCTATTCCGTGGCGCTCACCAACAACTTCCAGCAGGCCGACACCGGCACCAAGATGATCCACCTGGGCAGGGGCACAAAGAGCACCATCATTTCCAAGGGCATCAGCGCCGGCAGGAGCCAGAACAGCTACCGCGGCCTGGTGCGCACCTCGCCCGCCGCGGGGGACGCCCGCAACTACACACAGTGCGATTCGCTGCTGATCGGCGAGCGTTGCGGGGCGCATACCTTTCCCTATATCGAGAACAAGTCGGCCAGCGCCGTCGTCGAGCACGAGGCGACCACGTCGAAAGTCAGTGAAGACCAGTTGTTCCTGTGCCGGCAGCGGGGCATAGACCCGGAGAAGGCGGTGAGCATGATCGTCAACGGTTTCTGCAAGGACGTTTTCCGGCAACTTCCCATGGAGTTCGCGGTCGAAGCGGGCAAGCTGCTCGAGGTATCGCTGGAGGGAGCCGTCGGATGAGGCTGCTCGACATCGACGACCTGCACGTGCGCGTGGACGACAAGCCGATCCTCAACGGGCTCAGCCTGTCCATGAACGCCGGCGAGGTGCACGCGATCATGGGCCCGAACGGGTCGGGCAAGAGCACCCTGGCCAACGTTCTCGCGGGGCATCCCGGGTACGAGATCATCGGCGGCAGCATCCGGTTCGCGGGCGCCGACCTCGACGGGCTCGCGCCGGAAGAGCGCGCCCACGCCGGGGTGTTCATGGCCTTCCAGCATCCCGTGGAGATCCCCGGCGTCACCAACATGGAGTTCCTGAAGGCAGCCAACGACAGCCGCCTGGCAGCCCGGAACCTGGAGCCGCTCTCTGCTCTTGAATTCATGAAGAAAGTACGAAATCTGGCCCAAAGCCTTGATTTGGATTCAGAATTCCTTAAGCGAGGCGTCAATGAAGGCTTCAGTGGCGGCGAGCGGAAGCGCAACGAGATTCTGCAGCTCCTGTTGCTGGAGCCGAAGTTGGCCGTTCTCGACGAGACGGATTCGGGCCTGGACATCGATGCGCTGCGAACCGTCGCCGACGGCGTCAACCGCTTTCACGCCGACGGCAACGGGGTGCTGCTGATCACCCACTATCAGCGCCTGTTAAACCACGTGGTGCCCGACCATGTGCACGTCCTGGCCGATGGCAGAATTGTCGAGTCCGGCGACGGCAGCCTCGCCCATGCCCTCGAAGAGCGCGGCTACGCGTGGCTGCGGGAGGATCGGGAAGACACCCCGCCCGCACGCAGAAGCAGCGGAATGCGAAATTGAACCATTCGACGGCATTGATCTACCCATGATCGATCTGGACACCCTGGGCAACCCGCCGAACTGGCTTGCCGCCGACACCATTGAGCGCTCCCGGGCGGCACTCGAGGGCGGCCTTGCCCGGGAAACCTGGAAATACTCCTCGCTGACAAAGACGCTGCGCATGCTGATCGGGGCGCCGGGCGTCTCCCGCGCACCGCTGGCCGACGTGCCGGAAGGCGTCTCGGTCACCCGGCTCAGCGCCCTTGCCACGCCCCCTGCCCTCACGCTGGACATCGAACGGTATCCCCTGGCCGGCATTACCGCCTCCCTGGCCGCGGAAGGCTGGCTCATCGATGTCAAGGGTTCGCCGGACCGGCCCCTCGTGCTCGACTGCGAAACCGGCATCAACGCGCCGACGATCCTGCGGGTGCATCGGGGCTGCCGGGTCGACATCCGTGAGCCCGGCGCCAGGGGCGGTGTCCGGGCATCCGTGAGAGTGCTGCAGGCAGACGCGGGCAGCACCGTGTGCTGGGCCCAGGCGGAACTTGCCGACGATGCCGAGCAGTGGTGGCTGCTCAAGGCGCAACTCAAGGACAACGCCAGCCTGGAACTGCACCAGCACGCCGCGGGCGCCCGCTTTCGCCGGCTCGACACCCATGTGACGCTCCAGGGCACAGGATCGAACTGCCTTGCCACCGGCGCAGGCATCGTCGGCCCGGGGGAACACCTCGACCGCCAGCAGGTTGTCGAGCATGCCGGCAGGAACACGTTCAGCAGGACCAAGTTGCACAACCTGGCCGGGGGCAGGAGCCGCTGCTCCTTCAACGGACGCATCCATATCCATCCCGGAGCCTCCGGTGCGGATGCGGATCTCTCCAACAAGAACCTGGCGCTGGACATCGAGGCCGAGATCAACACCAAGCCGGAGCTCGAGATCTACACCGACGACGTTCGCTGCGCCCATGGCGCGACGGTGGGGCAGATCGACCCGAACGCCCTCTTCTACCTGCAAAGCCGCGGGTTGCCGGAACATCGCGCGCGCAGGATCCTCTGCATCGGCTTTCTGACCGAGTGCATCCGGGGGCCGCTGGCCGATAAGGTGCTGAACGCTTTCCTGGCCCGCTTAGACGGTGCGGCCCCGTCCGCGGCGGCCGAGCTACCAGGGGGAAGCGCCCAATCATGACCGCCAGCTCCGTTACCGCAGGAACCCCGGCAACACGCCCGGGTTCCCATCATGCCGGGCAGCTCGACATCAGCGGCGACTTTCCCATACTCGATCGCTTGGTGAACGGGCAGCCACTGGCCTACCTGGACAACGCCGCCACCACCCAGAAACCGCGCCAGGTGCTGGAAGCCGTCCGTGGCTACTACGAGGGGTTCAACTCCAACGTCCACCGCGCGGCGCACGCCATGGCAGACGAAGCCACCGCCGCGTTCGAGGGCGCCCGCGAGAAGGTGCGCGCCTTCGTCGGCGCCGCCGACAGCCGCGAGATCATCTTCACGCGCGGCACCACAGAGGCCATCAACCTGGTCGCTCACTGCATGACCGAATCCATCGGGCCGGGCGATGAGATTCTGATTACCGAAATGGAACATCATTCCAATATCGTTCCGTGGCAGATGCTGTGCCGGCGCACCGGTGCCGAACTCGTCGCCTGCCGGGTCACGCACGCCGGCGAGATCGATCTCGAAGACTTTTACGCCAAGCTGGGGCCCAGGACCCGTCTGCTGGCGGTGGCCCATGTGAGCAATGCGCTGGGCACGGTGAATCCCGTGGGCGACCTCATCCGGGCCGCACGGGGTTTCGGGGCCCGGGTGCTGATCGACGGCCCCCAGGCCGTCCTTCACATTCCCGTGGATGTCCGTCAGCTCGGCTGCGATTTTTACGCCTTCTCCGGGCACAAGATGTTCGGCCCCACCGGAATCGGCGCGCTTTACGGCAGGGCGGAACTGCTTGACGCCCTCCCCCCCTGGCAGGGCGGCGGCGAAATGATCGAACGGGTCACCATCGAGCGAACCGAGTACAACCAGCTACCGTACAAGTTCGAGGCCGGCACTCCGAACATCGCCGGAGCCGTGGGCCTGGGCGCCGCCATCGACTACCTTGGCTCGCTGCCGCGCGCCGAATTGCTGGCCCGTGAGGAAGCGCTGGTGGAGACGGCGGTCAACCGGCTGAAACAATTGCCCGGCGTAAAGATCGTCGGCGAGCCGGCACAACGGCTATCCGTGGTTTCCTTTCTCGTGGAGACCGGCCACCCGCACGATTTCGGCACCCTGCTCGATCAGCAGGGCATCGCCGTGCGCACCGGCCATCACTGTGCGATGCCGCTGATGGACCGCCTGGGCATCCCCGGCACCATCCGGGCATCGTTCAGCCTGTATAATTCCCCATCGGACGTCCGGCGGCTGATCGCCGGCGTCGAGAAGGCCATGGACTTCATCTGAGGCTGGCGCCCTGAGGCAATCGGCATGAGCGTTGCGACATTCGACCCCACCCGCATCTCCGTCACGGACGCGGCGGCCGTGCACATCCGCGAACAGGTGGCCCGTTCCGGACGCCACCACCTGCGTCTCGGCGTCAAGGAAAGCGGCTGCAACGGATTCATGTACGTTCTCGACTACATCGATGCGCCCGCGGATGACGACCGGGCCTTTCCCATCAACGCGGACGTCGCGGTCTACGTGAGCGAGGGCGATCTGCCCATGGTCCAGGGAACCGAAGTCGACCTGGTTACGGAAGGGCTGAATTCGAGCCTGCGATTCAAGAACCCGAACGCATCGGCCCACTGCGGCTGCGGCGAGAGCTTTTCCATCGACGGCAGCGGGACCTGACCGGGCCTCTTCATGAACAGGTCGGGCTAAGTCATGGAACGGCAGGTCGTACCGATCGGCCGCACGGTCGATGCACGGCTGGTTCCCACCGGCGATCCGGTCACCATTCCAAACGGCACTTTCGTTACCCTGACGCAGTCGCTGGGCGGCACTTACACGGTCGTGTTCAACGGCAACATGGCACGCATCGACGGCGCCGATGCCGATGCGCTGGGGTTGACGCCGGAAGTGCTCGAATTCGAAGCCCCCGCCAACGGCCAAGTCGACCCGGACCAGGTCGAACGGGCGCTGGCCAGCGTCTTCGATCCCGAAATACCGGTCAGCATCCTCGATCTGGGCCTCATCTACGATCGACGGATCGGCTCGGACGGCACGGTGAGCGTGGTCATGACATTGACCGCGCCCGGCTGCGGCATGGGCCCGGTGCTGGTCGATGACGTCAAGTCGCGCCTGGCCGGGGTACCCAACGTCAGGAACGTCGAGGTGGAGCTGGTATTCGACCCGCCCTGGTCACGGGAAATGATGAGCGAGGAAGCCCGGCTGGAACTGGGCCTCTTCTAGCCGAAGCCAAGGTCGTGCAACTGGACGAGATTCGCGAGTCGTTCGCCTTCTTCGACTCCTGGGAAGACAGGTACCGGTTCGTCATCGACATCGGCAGGGACCTGCCGGAATTGCCGCGCGAATACCGGGTTGCCGAGAACATCGTCCGCGGCTGCCAGAGCCAGGTCTGGCTGATGACCGAACTGCGCGACGGCAGGCTGCGCCTCACCATCGACAGCGACGCCCATATCGTCCGCGGCCTAATCGTCATCGTGCTTGCCGCCTACCAGGGCAAGACGCCCGCGGATGTCGGCGCCTTCGACATCGAAGCGCTGTTCGACGAACTGGATCTCTTTCGTCACCTGAGCCCCACCCGGGGCAACGGGCTGCGGTCCATGGTGGCCCGAATTCGCCACGAAGCGGACCAGGCCGCGGACTGACAGCCCGGACTCCGCTCTGCGGCAGTGCCCTTGAACACGATCACCACCCTGGGCTCCTGCATCGGGTTCATGGCGCTCGTGGCCTGGATCTCCTACATCAAGACCCGGGGGCAGACCGACACCCGGGCAGGGTACTTCCTGGCCGGGCGAGGCCTCACCGGTGTGTTCATCGCCGGTTCCCTGCTGCTCACCAACCTGTCCGCCGAGCAGTTGATCGGCCTGAACGGGTCCGCCTACGCGTTCAACCTGTCCAGCATGGCCTGGGAGGTCACGGCGGTATTCGCCATGGTGATCATGGCAACCGTGCTGCTGCCGCGCTACCTGCGAGGCGGATTCACCACCCTGCCCGAGTTTCTCGGAGGCCGTTTCGACCACCGGGTGCGCCGCCTGTCCGTGGTGCTCTTCATTCTGGGCTACGGACTCGTCACGATTCCTTCGGTTCTGTATTCGGGGTCGGTCGCGGTCCTGCAGCTTTTCGACGTGGCGGGGCTGCTCGGCGTTGACGATGCTTCCGCCCTGCTCTTCACGATACTCCTGATCGGCACCGTGGGCGGGCTCTACGCCGTGGCGGGGGGCCTGCGGGCCGTGGCCGTTTCCGACACGTTGAACGGTGTGGGCCTGCTCGCCGTCGGCGTGCTCGTACCGGTGCTCGGCCTGGTCAAGCTCGGCGACGGCAGCCTCGCTGCGGGGCTCGTCAAACTGACGAGCGAGCACACCCACAAACTCAACGCCATAGGCGCGGCTACCGACCCTACGCCGTTCGCGACCCTCTTCACCGGCATGATCCTGGCCAATCTCTTCTACTGGGGCACCAACCAATACGTCATACAGCGCACGCTAGGAGCCCGGAGCCTGGCTGAAGGCCAGAAGGGCGTGCTGCTCTCCGGGTTCTTCAAGATGCTGATCCCCTTCTTCATGATGGTACCGGGGGTCATCGCCTATCACCTCTACGGCGAGGATCTCGGGTCCATGGACCGCGCCTACCCGCGCCTGGTCGCTGACGTGCTGCCCGCCGCCCTGGGCGGGTTCTTTCTCGCCGTGCTGCTGGGCGCGGTATTCAGCTCTTTCAATTCACTGCTGAACAGCGCCGCCACCCTGGTCTGCGTCGATGTCGTCGGGCCGTTCCTGAAAGGCGGGATGAGCGATGCGCGGATGATCCGGATGGCCCGCACAGCCAGCGTCGTCATCGCCCTGATGTCGTTCGCCATCGCACCGCTCCTGCAGTTCGCCCCGGAAGGCCTGTGGCAGGTGGTGCGCAAGTTCACCGGGTTCTACAACGTGCCCATCATCGCGGTGGTGTTCGCCGCGTTCTGCATGCCCCGCGCGGCCCCGGCAGGTGTGATCGCCGCCGTGATCTTCCACCTGCCAGTCTACGCTGCGGTCACCTTTGTCTGGGATACGGGCCTGCATTTCGTGCACATCTACGCTGTTCTGTTCCTCATTGAACTGGGCATCATATGGGGATTCAGCCAGGTCATGCCGGCTGTGAATGCCCGGCCCCTGGAACGCCCGGAAACGGCGCCGGTCGACATGACGCCCTGGCGCTGGACCGGGCCGGTGTGCGCGATTCTGATCCTGGCCGTGGCCGGCGTTTACTGGCTGTTTTCGCCGTGGGGTCTGGCCGGTTCCTGACTGCATTCGGCGCCGGCAGGCCCGGCGCCGGCACTTGACCGCCGCCGTCAAACCATATAAACGTTTTCTTTCACTTTACCGACCGAGGCGCAACCATGGTTCAGAAGCGCGACAACAAGTCTCCGATGCCGTCGGACAACCTCCGCAACCGGCTGTTCGGTCAGCAGGAGTCGGCAACCGGCAAGCCGGAACGGGCGCCGGGCGCAGCCACGCAACCAACGCCGTCGCCAAACCCGCAGGCACGTCCCGGCGACAAGACCGTTGCCACCATCGGCGCCACCATGAGCCTCAAGGGCGACCTGGCCGGCAAGGAAGACATTCTGGTCAGGGGAAAGATCGAGGGCAGTGTCGTATTGAACGATAACGACATGGTCGTGGACGAATCAGGTCAACTCGAAGGCAGCGTCATCGCCAGGCATGTGCTGATCAGGGGCGAGATAAACGGCGAGATCCAGGGCCTGGAGAGGGTCACCATCGCCGCCACGGGGCGCGTTCAGGGAACGATAGCCGCTCCCCGCGTGGTGCTGGAGGACGGCGGCAGGTTCAAGGGCATGATCGACATGCCGTTCGAAAAGAAAAGCGCGGGCTCCCAACCCCAGAAGTCGGCGGAATTGAGTCCGGCCACCCCAAAAAGGGTGGCGGCCACCGAAGCCGCCGCGAGTTCGTGAGCAACCGGCCGGGCTGAATTCAAACTCTGAATACGGATTTGGCAACCGACCCAGGTCTCGCTACCCGGTTCGAGACGACGGAAGTACTCCCGCTGGTGTTCGGTGGCTACGACCCATCCCAGCGGCTCAATATCCTCGATCTCGGGTCGGCGGAACCGGAGAGCGTCGACTTCTATCACCGCTTCGACGCCCGCATCTGCATCGTCAACGTCATTGACGAGTGGGCCTCGGGAAAGGCATCCGACCTGTTCGACATCGTGCCCGACAGCGCCAGGGGCCTCTGTTTCGACATCTGCCTGCTCTGGGACAGCCTGAACTACCTGAACACCGCGCGGCTGACCGATTTCACCCAGGACATTGCCGGGTACCTGCACGAGGGCAGCCGGATACACGCCATCGCCGCCTATACCCCGGCCTGGGCCTTCGATGCGCATCGCTACGCGATCGGCGACCAGAACCGTATCGTGGTCAAACCGGGGTCACGGACGGTGCCGCATCCGCATTCCCAGACCGAGATCGAAAGGGCCATGCCGGGCTATCGAATTCAGCACACGGTACTCCGCCCCGGCAACCGGCTGGAATTGCTGCTGGCCAGCAAACGCGGCTAGTGTCCCGTCCGGTTAGCCGTCGGCGAACAACCCCGCATAATCTTCGCGCAGGCGGTTTTTCTGCACCTTGCCCATGGCGTTGCGGGGCAGTTCACCGACATTGACCACCCGTTTGGGCTGTTTGAATCGCGCCAGCCGCTGCTCAAGTGCGCGCCTGAGCCAGTCGGCTTCCACGGGCCTCTCAGTGGGCACGACAACCGCCACCACCCCCTCGCCGAAGTCGGGGTGGGGCACGCCGATCACGGCGGATTCCACCACCTCGTCAAACTCATCGATTGCCCTTTCCACTTCCTTGGGGTAGACGTTGTAGCCGCCCGAGATGATGAGATCCTTGTTCCGCCCGACGACGGCGAGGCGGCCTTCGTGATCCATGGTGCCGAGATCGCCGGTGACGAAATAACCGTCGGGGCGGAACTCCTCCGCTGTTTTCTCCGGCATCCGCCAGTAACCCTTGAAAACGTTCCCGCCCCGAACCTCGATCGTCCCGATATTGCCCCGCGGTACTTCCCTTCCCACCGCGTCGGCCACCCTCACCTTGACACCCGGCAGGGGAAACCCGACGGTGCCCTCCAGCCTCGGGCCTTCCAGCGGGTTCGATGCGATGATGATCGCCTCCGACATCCCGTAGCGTTCGAGAATCCGGTGCCCCGTACGTTCCTCCCAGATACGAAAGGTCCGCTCGGTGAGCGGCGCCGAACCGGAGATGAACAACCGCATGCCGGCGCAATGCTCCGCGTTCAATTCCGGCCTGTTCAACAGGCGCGTATAGAAGGTCGGAACGCCCATCATTACCGTTGCTTCCGGGATCCGGGACAGGACCGCCCCCACCTCGAAACGGGGCAGAAAGATCACCGGCGTACCGCCCAGCAACGCGCAATGCAGCGCGATGAAAAGCCCGTGAATGTGAAAGATCGGCAGCGCGTGCAGCAGCACGTCGTCCGGGCGCCATCCCCAGCACGTACGAAGCGCGTGCGCGTTGGAGGCGATGTTGGCGTGGGTGAGCATGGCTCCCTTGGCGCGGCCGGTGGTACCCGAGGTGTATGCCAACGCCGCCGTCTCGCCGGCTTTTCGGGAAACCGCAAGAGCCAGGGGTTTGCCCCCGCGCATGTTATCGGTGAGCGTCCCGCCACCGTCCGCCCCCAGCGTGAGCACGCGCATGGAACGCCCCCCGACAACCCTCTTTACCAGCCGCTCCTGGTGCTCCGTACCCGGCCGGGCTACAAACAGGAGCGGTTCGGCGTCGTTGACGAAATGATCCACCTCCGCCCCCGTATACGCCGTGTTCAGGGGCACGTAGATTCCCCCCGCCCTGAGCGTGGCCAGGTAGAGCGCCAGGGCTTCGGGGCTCTTGTCCACCTGAGCCAGTACGCGGTCGCCGGCGCCGACCCCGTAATCGGCGAGCACGCCCGCCATCAGCCCTGTCGTATGCAGCAGGTCCCCGTACGACCAGGACACACGACCGGGTACGCGCAGGCACTCCCTGTCCGCGGCGGCGGCGAACGCGGATTCAAGTTCTTCGAAAAAGTTGCCGCTCACGCCGTTCAGCAGCCCTCGCCGATCCTCGATCGAGTCATCCGCAACACCGCTCCGGCGCAGTGCCCGCCTCAGTGCCTCAGATCGTCGATGAACCGCCGATAGGAATCCGATTCGGGCGCGAGTTCAGCCGCCCGCTCGGCATCCGCCCGCGCGGCCTCCGTATCGCCCAGCGTCTTGAACATCAGCGCCCTGTTGTAGTGGGCAATGGGCAGGGTCGCATCGGCAATGGCTATGGCGTTGTCCAGGTCTTCAAGCGCGTCCTGGTAACGCTTGATCGCCACCAGCGTATTGGATCGGTTGATGTAGATGCTGGCCCGCTCCGGCGCCAGCTTGTGCGCCCGATTATGGTCTTTCAGGGCTGCCGCATAGTTTCCCGTGCGCGCGAGCAGGATTGCCCGGTTGGAGTAGGTGGCGGCGAGGTCTTGTGGTATCAGCATCTGGTGTTCGATGGCCGTGGTGCACAGTTCGATGTCGCTGGTACTGGGGTTGCCGCCGTTGCGGGTGGCAATGTAGCAGTCCTGTGCGGGAGACCGGTTGAGCAGGAAAGTCTCCGACCCCAGGGCCGGCAACGCCAGCAGAAACAGGAAGCAGACCGGAACCGATTTCATATCCTGCATTTACACCTGTGGCCCCGCCGTTTCAACCTCCCGCCGCATCGCCCAGGTAGGGAACGACGATGTACTGCAGGATGCCGCGGCCGTACTCGCCGTACCACACTTCAGGGTCCTGGGCGGTGACAGGCATCTGGCCGTCCTTGGGGATCAGCCGGGCGCTGCGCAGCATGGACAGCGCCAGGTCGAGCCTGGCCTCATCGCCGAAGTGCTGGGCGGCGAGGCTCCAGCAGTGCATTTCCTCGCGGATGTCGGCAGCCGCGAGAATGCACTCCAGGTCTCCCCGGGTTTCCTCAATCAGTTCCAGCAGCCGGTAGTGCTGGTATCCCCGTGACATGAACAACCGGCTGCGGCGCCTGGGCGGCGCCTCGGTGCCCAGCTTGTCCAGCGCCGCCATCTCGTCGAGTACCAGGGTCTGCTGTTGCGGCGACTGCGGGGGCACCACGGATGCCAGCAGATTCAGGCGCCTCAGAAGATCTTTCGCGATGGCGGTGCGGTGTGCCGCCTCCTGCCAGTCGAACGCCCTGGGATGGATCAATTCCCAGGCATTGACGGCAGCGGCCGTGGACGTGGCCGACGCCGCCGCCACCAGGGCGCCGAACATCAGCAAAGCGCCCCTGCGCATCGGCTCAGCCGGCCGGCGCCCGCGACGTAGCGCTGCGGGTATTTTTCGCTGCCGCCCCGCTGCCCACACCCCCGAGGCGTTCGTGCAGATTGTTCTTTTTCAGGCTGGTAACCGGGTCCACTTCAACCATTTCAAACGAGAGGCCGAGCCCCCGCTCCTCGAAAATCGTTTGCATATGCCTTGTGAGCACGTCGAACAGCGCTTGCGCCGCCTCCCGCCGGGTCTCCTCGTCGCGGCCGTGACCGATGCGCGCGGTAAGATGAACGAAGCCGTTGTCGGGAGCCCCGTCGGCAACCAGATAGCGGTCCCGCCTTTCTCCCCGGACCCGGATGCCACCCAGCGGAAACACGCCGCTCGCCACTGCCCGGTCGCGCAGCTTCGCCATCAGGCCGTCCAGGTTTATCCGTTCCTCGAGGTTGGAGGAGTATTCGACAATCAGATGGGGCATGATGCGCCGCTGTCGGAAGCGAGCGGAAAGTATAGCCCCAATCCCTGCGGCAAGGAGCAGCGTGAAATACCTGACCTTCGAACGCGATGGCCTGGTTCAGTATGGCGCGGTCACGGGCCGCGGCGTCGTAAACCTGAGCCGGCGCCTGCCCGAGTACCCGAGCCTCGGGGCCGTTCTGGCTGCCGGGGCGCTCGACCGCGCCCGGAACCTGGCCGAGTCCGCACCCTCAGACCACGGCATCGATGACATGAGGTTCCTGCCGCCGGTACCCGACCCGGGCAAGATCGTCTGCATCGGCGTCAACTATGCGAATCGCAACGAGGAATACAACGACAGCGCGCAGGCGCCGGCCTACCCGAGCGTATTCCTGCGCACGCCCGAGTCGGTGACGGGCCACCTGCAGCCGCTGCTGCGCCCGCCCGAATCCGAGCAACTCGACTACGAGGGCGAGATCGTTCTCGTCATTGGCCGGGAAGGCCGCCGCATTCCGGAATCCAGGGCGCGGACACACATCGCCGGCCTCACCCTGATGAACGAGGGCACCCTGCGCGACTGGGTGCGCCACGGTCGGTTCAACGTCACCCAGGGCAAGAACTTCGAGCGCTCCGGGTCCGTCGGCCCCTGGATGGTATCCACGGATGAATTCCACCGATTCGACGATCTGCACCTCACCACCCGGGTCAACGGCGACGTGCGCCAGAGCGATTCCACCGAAAACCTGCACTTCCCCTTCGAGCGCCTCGTCAGCTACCTGTCGACTTTCATGCCGCTCAAGCCCGGCGACCTGATCTCCACCGGTACGCCCACCGGCGCGGGGGCGCGATTCGATCCGCCGAAGTATCTCCGGCCGGGGGATGTGGTGGAGGTGGAAGTGCCGGGCATCGGTTTATTGAAGAACGGCGTCGAGGACGAGGTTCCCGACGGTTGAGGAACGGTTGCGCACAATCATTCCGGTGCGCGGCGCCCGGGTCGAATCGGCCAGTCAGATGTGCATCCGGCCTACCGTGCAGCCCACGGCAAAGATCGGAATGGGTGCGTAGTAGCGGACTTCTCCCGTAGAGCCCTCGGTAGCCCCGGCAACGGCAATGAAGGTGCGGATTTCAAACCCGCCCTGGCCGCCATCCCGCCAGGTCGCCTCGTCCGAATAGGCCGTCAGCGCCGCCCTGTCGTTGGCCGTCCAGCGGTCCAGGAATTTCCTGTCCCATGCCTCGTTTATCTTCCCGGAGTCCGGTGTTGCCGGCCAATGGGATATGCCCCCGGTGCCGACCAGGGCGATGCGCTCGTCGACGGCGTCGCAGGCCGCGCGCAACGCGCGCCCGAACTCGTAGGCCCGTGCCGGCGGTGTGAGCGGCGGCCCCTGGCAGTTGATGTTGGCCGGAATCACCGGCAGGTCGTAGGCCGGCGTCAGGAAGTTCAGGGGCACCATGATGCCGTGGTCGAACTTCCATTCCTGGGCATAGGCGAGGTCGATGCGCGCCATCATGCGCTCGATGAGGCGTTTCGAGAGCGATGCGGCTCCAGGTATGCGTTGCGGCTCGATGCCGAGCCATTCCGGGTCCTCGATCGGGCCTTCGTAGTAGTCGGCCATGCCCATGCAGTAGGCGGGCATGTTGTCCATGAAGAAATTGGCGAAATGCTCCGCCGCCACGACGATCAGGGCATCCGGACGCTGCGCCCGGATCTCGTCGCCCATACGACGGAAATGCTCATAGAACGGGTCCCGCAGCGCCGGATCGGCCCGCTCGGCGCGCCCCGTTATTCCCGGTGCGTGGCTGCAGATTCCCGCGTACACCAAGGCCATCTGATCTACTTCCCGAACACGCTTGCCACGGCCCCGGCGATGCCGGCAACCGCAACCCTGCACGATACCGGATATTTTTTATGTATTTTATAAAAAATTACCACTATCTCATTAATAGTTAAACGTTTATTGGTCCAACAATTCAATGCGGCGAAGCGCATTACCACCCGCATGGAACTACGTCCAACACCGGACAGCGAGTTTACATGCGGGGCTTCCCTTTCGGCGCACGGCCACATCATCCTGCGGAATTCAAGGCTTTCGGACGAGCTTAACGCGCCGAAAGGGAAGCCCCGCATGCAAACTCTTTCCCGAAATCAGGCGTTGTTCTTTCAAGGTCAGCGTCCCGACGCGCCGGGTTCCCTATTCGCGTACAGCAGAAAATCACACCGCCCCCTTGCCGTCGGTCGTGAGGTACAGGCCCGTGCGCACTGGCCCGTGCCGTTTCAGACCGTCGCGCATGGCCTGGATGTAGCGGTCCCATTCGAAACCCCGGAGCGCCGCGTAGTGCATCAGGATCTGGCCGTTGACGCCCATGACGTAGAGCAGGCCGATATCCGGGACGCGCAGTGCCGTTTTCTCCTCGTCGGTAAGGTCGAAGTCATCCAGGAGCCCGTCGAAGTTCTCATCGAAGCGCGCCCGGGTATGCGGGTCCCGGTTCAGTTGGTAGAGCAGCTTCTGAACGTAGTACAGGCTCACTTGCCGAGGCTCGGAACCCGGTGCGTGCCGTAGGCGATGCACACGTTCTTGGTTTCCATGTAGAAGTCGAAGCTGTAGTCGCCGCCGTC
>JAPPHD010000059.1 GCA_028821125.1 Gammaproteobacteria bacterium | reverse complement strand
ACACTTGGGGCCGAATCCGATCGGAAAATCTAGGATCTTGGTAAAGATGGGTTAGCGGTGACGCATCGGATGGGCTCCGCTAACTTTAGCAGCGTATAGCGAAACTCATCAGCGCCCGGTGTGGAACAATGGCCCGAAATGACCGCTTATTTGCGCCCCGTCACTACCACCGGTTGTCGCAGATCGTCGCAGCCTTTCTACTCAGCGATTTGGCCGTCGTGTCCATCCGGTAGTGACGGGGCGCTGTGGCGACCCGGAGCGCCAGCGGCGACGCGGGGTTCCCTTACGCGGATGCTAAGCAAATAGTCGGGCTGACGACGTGATTGGCGCTGTCGGCCGCGCTACAATAGCGGCGTTCCTTTGTTGCCCTTGTGCAACGTTGGGTCGGTCAGCCGGCCCCCTCCTGGCGCAGGTTAGCGCCGGCCGACAACCGTCGTTTCGCTGTCTGGAACGGACATGCCTGGCGGACTGGGGAGATGCATCAGGCGTCGGCAGGGCACGCATTAGCGTGTTGCGGCATGGTAGCGGCTGCTTGTTGGACAGGTGGCCGAAGGCTAAAAGCCCGATTGGATACCGAGACGGCTTCTTGGCTTTCCATGAGCGGATCATGTCGTGGCGGAACGTCCTATGCCGGGAATGCGACCCGGCTCGTGCGGCGGCTACTCACCCGACGCAACCGGGACACGCCGAAGGACTGGGACGAGGACTGGCGACGAGATGGGCCGGTTCGAGCGCAGTCGCCGCAACAGCGCGGCACCGGAAAAGGCATCGGGGCCTTGCGTACATCGAGTGCGGGTTCGGAGATCGTCAAGACTCCGGATCGTCCAGTAACACTGAGCACCTGATTGCGGGGGGCGTCCGTTGGGGCGCCTCCCGGTTTCCATTGCCCGCCCGATGCGCCGACGGCGCCCTGCAATCCACCGATACCGACTGAGACGCCGCCCCGTTTTTCGAGGCTGCCGGCGTGTTCGGCGGCGCCGATGCCGAAAAACCCGCGCCTCGTCCTCCTCAATGTACAGCACAACCACTGACTCGATGGCCTGATGGCGGACCTGAGTCGCGGCGTCCGGGTGCATGGAATTCACGGCAACGATGATGGTGAGCAACGCAATCGCCGTGCAGGCAGGGGACGATGACCGGGAGAACATCCCGAAGGTCCACGTCAACGAGGTGGTGACCGTCGTCGAACGGCGGGCACCGGTCGCCATCCCCGTCGAACTGTTGCGGCGGTCCCGAAGCGCCGCGGCAGGCTACGTTGACGGACCCGTCACCCTTGACGCGCCGAGCCGGTCGGTCGGCTTCGGGAAGATGCCGCGGCCGAGGCACACCGGACCGGAATCCGATGCGGCCCCGACCGCGACGGTGCCGGATCAATACCGGTGGTGGAGCCTGCCGTTCATGAGCGACCACCGCCATCCCTGTTCTGCGGGGTCGGGATCCGGGAGTGGGCTCCAGTAGCCTGCGGATGGCTCCGGCCTCGATTTTTTCCGATTCCAAGGACTGATACCGCAGTCGAGATTGGAGGGGTTGTGCGCCTGGTCGGGCTTGGCCGCGAACTCGTCGATGGCGGCCGCGTCGACGGCGTCCTGCCGCTTCTGCGCGCGCTCAGCATCGCGATCTTCCCGGCATCGCGCACAGAGGAAATCGCCTTCCAGTCTCGACCGATAGGCGCACCGGCGGCAACCGCCTTCGGCACTCAGGGCCTTGCGGCGTCGACGGCAACTCGCGGCCCTGCGAGCCAGACACCGCTCACACGCGCGTGCTGGCGTCCCGTCGCGCTTGATCGCGACCTTGTTGCGGCACCGCTTCAATATTCTGCACTCCGGCAGGCCGGTCTCGAGGACGGCGGGCCGCACGAACCCCTCCGGGGGCTTGCCGTTAATCTGCGCGATGAGGAATCGAATGTCCATGGTGGTTCTCCTGTCTCAGGCTTAGGTGGCCGACGCGGTGTTGCGTCGGATGCCTGGACAGGCGCGCCGTGCGCGCGCAGCCCGGTCACCTCGCGCCAGCGAGGTCGAAGCCCGCGGAGAACCCGTCCTGCGGGTTGACCGGGCGAGCACGTACGGCACGCTGAGCGGGTAGCCGACGACGCCCGGATACGGAGCCTGGGTGAGCGGCGAACCGCCGTTGAGACGCCCGCGAACCCCCTGAAACGGGTTATGCAATTGCTAAGCACGCTGCGATTGACCGCGCCTTCGGCGAGGCTTTAGCGTCTGTTCGTGGAGTGGGAAACGGCGCTTTTGTCAGCGGTACGGCTCACGCCGGACAGCGGGCGGAGGCGGGAATACATCGCGCAAAAAGGGAGACATGGACATGGCTATGGGGTTGCTCAACTGCCCCGCATCCACGGCGACTGCGTGGGCTGCCGGTCGCATGTAGGACTGACCGGGCATGCGTCAGCTCAACTGGGATCTCAAATGCCTGGAGCGGGAAGCCAAGGACGGCTCTCGCGCCAAGCGCCGCGACCGCTCCTACTCGCTAGCCCTGATGGCCAACACCCTGCATGAACTCGGCTTCAAGGGCCTGCGCGCCCGCAGCCTCAAGGAAAAACACGTCGAGGCGCTTATCGGCGCCTGGTTCCGCCAGGGGTTGTCCAAGGCCACGATGGCCAACCGCATGGCGCACCTGCGCTGGTGGGCGCAGAAGGTCGGCAAGCCCGGCGTGGTGCGCCCGGCCAACGCCGCCTACGGGATCGTCAAGGACTCGCCGGTGGCGAAGGAGGACAAGAGCCAGCCGCTGGATCCGGGGAAACTGGCAAGGATCGGCGACGAACACGTCAGGATGTCGCTCAGGCTGCAGGACGCCTTCGGCCTGCGGCGCGAGGAGTCGATGAAGTTCCAGCCGCGCTACGCGGATCGGGGCAAGCGGCTGGTGCTGAAGGCGTCCTGGTGCAAAGGCGGCCGGGCGCGCTGGATACCGGTGTTGACGGACGCCCAGCGCCGGCTGCTCGACGAGGCGCGCAAGCTGGCCGGGAGCGGTTCGCTGATCCCGGCGGAGCGGAGCTACCGGCAGCAGTTGAGGATCTACGAGCGCGAGGTGCGCAAGGCCGGCATGGCGAAAATGCACTCGCTGAGGCACGGTTATGCCGTACGTCGCTACGAGCGCCTGACGGGCTGGAAGGCGCCGGTTCGGGGCGGGCCGGCCCGGCGCCACCTCAAGGGCGAGGAGCGGGCGGTGGACGAGAGAGCGCGGCTGATGATCGCCCGCGAACTCGGACATGGGAGAGCCATAATTTCATCGACCTATGTTGGTTAGCGAGGTGACCGGGCGGCGGCCTATTACCCGAGGTCAAACAGGATGGCCTGCGGTCAGGCGGCCTGCCGGTCGGGCCGCTTACCGGTGCACTCGGCGCGGTCTCACCGCCCGGAGGGCGGAAGCGATAGGGATCGCCACCCGACAGGGCCGGGACCGCGAAGCGGGCCTGGTCGCCGCAGGCGAAAGAGCCCGGGCCGCGTTAGCGGCATCGCCCATGATGGTGCCTCAATGCCGCTGCGGCTCCCCCACCAGTACCTCGCGGTCACCGATCACCGACCGTCCCGCACCGAGGCAGCGCACGTTGCCCAGTTAGGACTGGGAGTGGGATTAATCCTGATCTCTCGTGGGCCGGAGAAGCAAAGCGTTCGGACTGGCCCTGTGAGTCCTGTTCCTGGTTCTGATTACCGCGGTTTATGCGATGGGAAGTCCAGTTGGTGACATAGGTCGTCATAGCCGCTTGATTGGGCATCAAAGCCTGTCTGATACGCAAGCATCCATGACCGGCGCAACCCCGCCTGTGTAATCGTCAACATCGATCCGGTTGCGTAAGTCTGGGCTGATCGATTAACTGACCGATCACAGACTTGCGGGTCTGCGATTAACTGCATTCGGGAAACCCCGCCGTTGTCCGAGCGATTCAGGTTCAGTCTTCCTGTCGGCTAAACCTCGAATTGGGCTTCGTGTTCGTCCTCGCGAGCTTGCTCCCGTTCAATTTCTTTCTCAAGGCGATTACACAAGTGCTTTGCCCATCGCCTCACCCGCGGAACGGAATGATTGGTAAGAGATGCCATAGGGGCCAAGAACTGTTCGTAATACGTCGTGAGAGAACCCGTCCATGAAAAGCAGTGGATGTTTTCCGCCGCAGCGGTGAGGACATCCTCGCGGTCGCCAAATTGGGCGAGCAGACGCCCGAAGAGGGGATGTAGCTTGGGGCCGTTCGCCTCATCCAAGGGAGCGAGGACGGGGAAAATCCTTGCCGCGCAAGCTGGCGCTTCGTCGGGATGCGCGCTGCACCAGGCGAACAAAGTGTCAGGCGGCAGGGCCAGGATGGGTGGCCCGACTTCCCCTGGGTGCACTTTGAACCTCTTCGCGAGCGCTTCCTGCAGTTCCCAAGCGCCGGCGGTAGGGCTGATCAGTTGCTGGCCGATCAGCGGCCAAGTAATCTCTGGAAAACCGGAGAGAAGCTCTGGCAGCAGCGGGGAAACCAATTCAATGGCGCCATCGGGGATGTGGTCTTGAGAGACGGCACGAGAGAGTGTCAGTGCCAACGCGCATGCATCGCCATCGTCACGGCCCTTGCCGAGCAGCCACTTGAAGAGCTCTACCGCATGGTGAGCGATCCTGCCGACGGGCTTTGGCGCAAAGATTGGGTCGGCAACCAACGACGCCAGTCCGAGCAGTTGCGGACGGAATTTCTCAACACGCTGCCAGTCGCCTTCAGCCAGCGCACCCATGAGCAATACCGAAACGTGAAACCCGTCGGTGCCGTGGTGACACAATGCGTCAAAAAAAAGCGCAAGTGAGCGTTCCGATATGCTGGCGAGGACATCCCCGTAGGTCCAGTAATTCAGCGCGGCGAGAGGAAGACCACCCGAACGGAGGGCGTTGATGGTCAAGGGAATATCGGCGTCAACGAGACCGATGCGAGCGCAAATCGCGGGTAGGGCGGGCGCCATTACTGGAGAGGCGGCGATTTGGCCCTTGCAAGGCGCCGCAATGTATGGATCGCGCACGGACAGGCCCTTGACGAAGCCGATGAGCAAATCAAAGTTCCGTTTGGATTCCGGCAGACAGGAAAGTTCGTCGGTGATGCGTTCAAGCCATTTTCGGGGCGAATCCACCCGTTCGGCGAGGAACTCACCGAACGCTGCAGCCCAACGTTGGGAATCACAGCACAGTTGCGGCAGGTGTTTGGTGAGTATCGCTGGCTTCTTCACCGCTTCCTCCGCAATCTTACGGACAGCATCCAACTGACGGCGACTGCGTTCCTGAAGGCCGAGATTCTCACCGTGCGGATAGTCCCAGGACATATTGGAAACCAAGTCACGGATGCGATCGGGCAGCGTCTCTGGTTGTAGGAAATCGATCAGGTGACGTACACGGGCGGTAACTTTGGGCGTAGCGTTCGGTTGCTCTATACGAAGGAAGTGGCCGAGATGCTCAATCGCTTCCGGCCAACCTCCTGTCGCTTTCCGCACTTGTGTGACAGCGCTTTCGACTACGTCGATCAAGTCATGCTGGAGGAGCAGCGGGAGTTTTCGGCCCAGTCGAACCCTGGCTGCAGCGCCGACATCGTCGAGGGTGGTCGCTTCGAGTACGAGGCGCTCAACGAAGAACTCGACGTAGTCCAACGCTTCTTTGACAGTGGCAGGCCGCCATGACATCAGGGCGGGCTTTGATCCTTGGGTCTCCGCGCCTATAAATCGGCTGAACAGATTGGTCTTCGAGCCCTTGAGAAGGGCCTCGAACACTACCGCCCGCTGACGCGGCTCGCGGGTCTCAGCCGCTTCGCGCAGGAAAGCGATGCGGGAGTCACCGTCGGCGGCAGTGGCGCCCTGGATCACGGGGAACAGAGCAGCAAATTGACCCGTTGCGTTGTTGGAGAGTCCGGTCTCGGTCTCTGCAATCGCGAGCTTCAGCAATAGCTGCGCCCCGTCGGCAAAAGTACTCGATTCGAAGGCGATTTTTTCAAGGGTATAGACGAGGCTGCGACGGACCCCTCTCGGCAGAGTTCGCAGATCCCCCACTTCGTCGAAAGTACGACTGATGCAGTCAGCGGTGCGCTGGGCGTCCACAGCGGACAGAGAGGATAGCATCTCGAGGTTACCTGGCCGGGAAAGGCGGTTCAGCCCGTCGAGGGGGCCGTCCCGGCGCAGGTATAGTGTCGCTGCCTCGCGAGCGACCTCCGTGTCATTGATCCAGGCGAGTTGGCGAGCCGCGTTTCTCTTGAGGCGCCCGTCGAGGTTGCCTGTAAGGAACTCAAGGCGCCGTGCCGGGGTCCATTCCAGCCACTGACGCTCCGTCAGCCGCATGGCCACGGGGCGGGGCTGGAGGATCACCAGGCGGCCTCGACGCTGAACGACGCCGCGGGCGATCAACCGTTCGAGCGCTACATGCATGTCGTCAGCGGAGATCTGGCGCCCCCACGCGGAGAGTTCGGGAACTTCCGTGTCCTGAGCCGTGTGCCGAACCGCCCCGAATGTGGCGATCAGCATGGCCGTTTGGATGGCATGATGGGGTTCGGGGTCGTTTCGACCGGTCACAAACGCTTCAACGAATTCGTCGTCGGTGGCGTAAGGCATCGGCTTGTTCTCGGCCCAGGCCTGGGCGACGCGTACAGCGATTTCCGGGAATCCTCGGGAAAACAGATGTAGGCGACGCCGATCCGGGTGAGGAATGCCCGGCCGGTCGCGATCGATGATAGTTTCCGTGACGGTCGAAGGGGCGAGTTCGACATGGAAAACGGATGAGTCCGGGGCGCTAGTGGGTCCTGTTTTGGTGTTCTCGATAGTCAGGAGCGAAAGACGGCTGCGCCGGGCAGCCACCATTCCTGCAAGCCGTCGGTGGGACGCGGACGCACAGTCATCGACGACCACGATGGCGCGGCTGCCTGTGTCGGCGAGCATCTGGACAACGTTCTTGATGGCTGCGGAACCCGCGTCGGATTCGTTCGCATAGAGGACTAGATGATCCAGGGACAAGGCGGACTCGCCGTTCCCGTGGTCTGGCCCGAACGCCTCAAGGGTCAGGCGTGACTTGCCGATGCCGGCAAGCCCAACGACGCGAACAACGCTCCGCGCACGCGACATTCGTTCGTCCAGATACGTCCGTAAGTCACCAAGCCGTCGGTCCTCTACCCATGGAGAGGAACTGTGTTCGACTCTTTCCCTCCAGTGGCTCCATGGTCGAAACGGTCCCGTCGTACCGGGTTGTGTCAGATTTTTGATCCAGACCGCGACGGATACGTGACGACTGGCCCATGCAGCGATCCTGTCCGCCTCCCAGAAAACCACTTGGTGTTCAGCTGGGGACACCCCGGCGTCACGTAGAACCCTCAGCATTTCCCCTTCGCGACGTTCGATCGCTTTTCGCGCGTACACCTGCCCGCAGATCATGATGTAACAACCATCTTTTTCGACGACGGATCGGATCATGTCTTTGATACCGCCGGCCGCAGTCAATAACTCGCGTCCCGCCCGGGCCGGATTGATCTTTCCGGCCTTGAGTTGAAACCGGCAGCAACGGGAGGGAAGGAAGTCGGTGCGGTGAACACCTTCGCGCCACTCGATACGTCCATCCTCACCACCATCAGGGGCCGTGATGTTGGTAGATACGTGGATACCGTCCCGGGGCAGATCGTGAGCTTGGGCTTCGGCATGGAGAAGCTTCTCTAGCACAAGCGGTAGCGCACGTTCGTCGAGGGCTGCGATTTGACGTCCTGTCACTTCGAACGGACCGGGCTCGACGGCAACAGGAACGGATCGTGGAGGTTTGCCGCCCAGTGTGACGATACTCGCAGGATCTTCCTTAAGCAGGCGCAATAGGTTTACCACGGAAGCCGCCGGCTTGATGGTACCGGTTTCGTATTTTGTGAAGGCGCGCGGCCCGCCGCCGAGCAATTCGCCAGCTTCGATCTGCGTGAGTCCAAGCGATTTGCGAATCTCTCGAATTTCTTCGGGGGTCAGTATGTTAGGCATAAGTAACCATATTGGGATATTTTGCCTGATTGTTCCATTATGGTGTCAATTTTGCAAATCGAATCGCCTTGATCTGCGGTAAACGCGTTAGGATCAATATCGTAAAATGGGGACTCAGTGTTGGAATTTGGACGGGGCAATTACCGGAAAAGCCGCATTCCAAGCTGCGGAATGTCACTCAGATTAAGTCTCCACGGCAAAGCATGGCTTGGAATGACAGTTTGCGCACACGGAATTCGTCAACATGAGCGTTACGTCTACGACCCGTCTGAGCAGGAAAGACGGCGAGACTGGTGGCAGAATCCAATGGCACAACCTTCGATGGCGTTCGGCAAGCAACTCCCGAAATAGCACCCCAGAGCCGAAAGACCTGTCGCCCCGTGTGCTTCTACGATGCGCAGATCGCCTCCGCCCATGCCGCCAGAAGGGTGCGGCGCTTGTCCATGAGGTCGCTTCTGGCATACGCACGCTCAACGGCGCTGCCCACGGTGTGGGCAAGGCAGAGTTCCATAACCGCGTGATCGGCGTCGGTGCATTCACCAGCCCAGGAACGAAATGCGCTGCGGAAGCCATGCACGGTCGTGCGCCCGGCGAGGCCGGTCTTGCGCAGGATGTGCAGGAGCGAGGACTCTCCGAGCGGCCGGCAGCGCCGGACCGGGGAAGGGAACACGAAGCGCTCGCCGCCGAGCCCGCGGGCGGACTCCAGTGTGCCTAGGGCGGCGTCCCCGAGGGGCACTGCGTGCACCACGCCGGTCTTCATGCGCTCTGCCGGGATGCGCCACTCGCGCGCCTCAAGATCGATCTCCGCCCAGGCGGCAGCCAGCGCCTCGCCGCTCCTCGCGGCGGTCAGCACCAGGAACTCGAAGCACAGCCGCGAACTCTGCGAGACACTGGCACGGCGTATGGCGTCCAGGGCCGCGCCAACCTCGGGCCAGGGAAGCGCTCGGTAGTGCGCCTTCACTGCCGGCATGGCCGGCAGCGCCCCGTCGATGGCCTCCCCCGCCACGTTGTTCGTCAGGTGGCCGTGGGCCTGGCACCACTGCAGGGTGGCCCGGATGCGTTGGCGCAGCTTGCGGGCGAGCTGCGGTCGTGTGTGCCAAAGCGGCTTGAGGATGCGCAGCACGTCGTCCTGGGCGATACAATTAACCCGCAGGCCGCCGATCTCGGGGAAGGCGTGCTTCTCCAGCGATTGCATCCAGGCGCGGGCGGTCCTTTCCGAGCGCCAGCGCGGACGGTTCGCCTCGAAGGTGGCCACCGCCGCGGTGCGGAAGGTGGGCGTGTTCGAACGGCGCTTCTCGACCAGCGGATCGATGCCGTCGGCGATGGCAACGCGGTTGGCCATGGCGCGCTGGCGCGCCTTGGCGAGGGAGACGACAGGATAGCCGCCGAGGCCGATGTCGCGGCGTCTACCGGCGACGGTGACCCTCTGGATCCAGGACTTGGAGCCGCCGGGCGCGACAGCCAGATACAAGGTACCGCCGTCGCCGTGCAGGCCGGGGCGCCTGGCGGCGCGGACGGCGGCTGCGGTGAGTTTGCCCATTGGGTGTATCCCAACTATTTTCCCCACAGAGATGGGCGGTATTGTGTGCTATCGGGAAAAACGTGTCAAGACGTTATCATAACTTATCTAATTGATAAATAATGTATAAACGTCATTTCATGCAGCCTGTAGAGAACCCCTGAAACCCCTATAACGGAGTCTGGACCGGAACCCGTGAGGAACCGCGTCGATCCCGAGATCACGAAGCAGCTTCGAGAGCGTGTTGTCGCTCATGCGCCGCCCCCTCGCAGACGGGAACACCAAGTCCTTCTCCCGCAGTTTCTCGGCCTCGGCCAAGACCTCAGCCGCCCGAACGCTGAGCGGCACTCGATGCTCGCGTCCCGCCTTCATCCGCGACGCCGGAACTGTCCAAAGCCCGTCCTCGGCCTCCACTTCGTCCCAAGTCATCATCCTGACCTCACCGGACCGGGCCGCCGTTAGCACCAGAAACTCGAACGCGAGCTTCGTCGACGGCTGAGCGTTCGACCGGCGCACCGTCTCAAGCGCCGCTCCCACTTCCCGGTGCGGCAGTGCGCGCTGGTGCCGCTGCTTCCGGCCGCCTTTCGGCAGCGCCGCCGTCAACGCGTCCCCGGCAGGGTTGTCCGGCCGATGACCACCCGCGATAGCGGACTTCATCACTGCCGAAACGCGTTGCCGCACCCGCTGCGCCGTCTCGCGCTTCGCGTTCCAGATCGGCAGCAATGCGCGGAGGATGTCGCCGCTGCCGATCTCGTCCACCCGCATGTCCCCGAGCACGGGGTAGGCGTAGTCCCGAAGCGAAGCCTCCCACTGTGCCGCCGACTTCGGATTCCGCCAGGTCGGGCGGTGCAGGTCGATCACCGCAGCCGCCGCCTTGCGGAACGTCGGAGCGTTCGACTTCGGCTGCACTTCGCCCGTTCCGGCCGGCGCATGTACCACCGCCGGGTCTTCGCCCGCTTTCGCCAGCCTGCGATATTCGAATGCCTTGTCACGCGCCTCCCCGAGAGAAACGTACGGGAACGTCCCCAAGCCCAAGTCCCGGCGCCTCCCTCGGACAGTGCCCCGCCATATCCAGTGCTTGCTTCCCGACGCTCGAACCCGGAGGATGAGGCCATGCTCGTCGAAGTGCTTGTCCGCCCCTTTCCGCCCGCTGTGAGCTACGTTTTTCACGAACTGGAAGTTCAGGCGCTTTCTATTCGCCATGATGGTCCCTCAATTGGTCCCACAATACAGGTAGTTATCAGCGAAATCGAGCGGGGCGTCAAGACACGATGAGAGTCTTATCTTTTAGATAAATCAGTGAGTTAGGTTGTATTTTGTGAAGTGATTTGGTGCGCCTGTCGGCTTGTATGCGGGGGACTCCCTATCCGCCAAACTGGCTTTTAAGCTATTGAAATAATTAGTATTTATAGAAACATTTCGACATCTGAAATCACTTCAGGTGTCACTCAAACCGGACTGTGAGACGACCATGGAGCTTTTGTGGTCGTTGAAGAACCGTAGCGCACGTCCCAGCGGGCGTTCTCCCCGAAACTCAGCTACTCGGCGAGCACGGCGTAACGAATGGTTTCCCACTCCGGCGATTTTGGATCCACCACTTCGAAATGCCCTGCCCCCGGCAATACCTTGAAGCTACAGTTGTCGCCCTTCCCAGTCGCGGCGCGATAATAGTTTGCGCTCAGCGACAGGGGTACAAGCTGATCGTCGTTGCCATGAAACAGGATTTGTTTAACGCCGAGTGGCAATAGCGCCGCAGGAGAAGCCGCTTTGTATCGCTCCGGTCGGGACGCGGGCGATCCCGCCAGGAAGTTCTCCACCACGTTTTCGCAAAGCCCCTTTTCCCAGCACTCATACAGATCGTTGACGCCTGCGAGAGAGATTGCCTTTCCGATAGTGAGAGGATTGTCGGAATAGAGAACGCTCTGTCGGTCGATTCTCCGCCGGGCGGCCAGCCATAGTGCGAGATGCCCACCTGCCGAGTGCCCGATTGCTGTGACACGACCCAAGTCCAGATTGTATTCGCTCGCGAGGGCGCGCAGATGGTCCGCCGATGCGGCGACGTCGAGAAAAGTACCCGGCCATCCGCCCCCTCGATTGCCCAATCGCCGATATTCGATGCAGTACGTCGCGACACCGCCAGCGGTCAGATCGGCACACAGGTGAGTGAAATAGTCGAGGCCGAACTGGGCCATCCAGTAGCCACCATGAATTCCGATGACGACCGGAACGGAGCTCGATTTCGATGCATGTCCCTTCGGCAGGCGCAGTTCGGCGAACTGAAACGGATCGTCGCCGTAGTCGACTCGAACATCCGGCTCCGGTATTGGCGCGGTGAATATCCAACGATCATGCATGGTGCTGAACCAATCCTATCGTAGACGCTTTAACGGCTCTCGACTTAGTCGCGTTCGTGCATAATCTGGCTGATGCAGGCTTTCGTTCCATACGGTGCTTACTGGAGCACCCCTTTTGCCCGTTGGCGCGGTAGCTTGGCTCACCTGCACAGCGTCGAGTTCGCTGCACACACCACCAGGCTTTTCCTCGACGGTCGGGGCCTCGATGGAACAGACCTCGATTCGGGCGTGCTTGGTATGACGGTTCCGCAGCAAGGCAGCTTCTACGGATTGCCCTGGATGATGGGCATGGCCGCAGCGGGGCACGTGGCCGGGCCGACCATCAGTCAGGCGTGTGCCACGGGTGCGCGCGTCCTGGCGGTGGCTTCGGGTGAAGTCCACACCGGCGTAGCGGAATGCGTTCTGACGGTAACGGCCGATCGCGTTTCCAACGGCCCGCAGATCCGCTACCCCGACCCGGCTGACTCTGGCGGAGCCGGCGCCGAGGAAGACTGGGTCATGGACAATTTCGGCTGCGACCCCTTCGCGTAATGCGACATGACGGCCACGGCGGAGATTCACGTTGTCGAAAGCCTGCCCAAAACGGCCGTGGGCAAAATCGACAAGGTGCTTCTACGCCAAACGGTAATCTGAACACACCTTTGCCGGCTTACCGGAACTCGCTGGGATTGACGCAAGCAAACGACCTCGCGCTCTGGGTGAATCAGCTATGGTATTCGGGGACCGAGTGAAGCAGATGTGCCATGACTGACAAAAAGCCAAGGGCCTTTTCGGGCATTCAACCCTCGGGAAAGATCCACATAGGTAACTACACCGGCGCTCTCCAGCCTTGGGTTGAAGCCCAGAGTGAGGTGGACGGCATCTATTGCGTTGTCGATCTTCACGCCTTGACGGCGACCGATATAGGCTCCGGCAAGTCCGTGGGTGAACGATCGCGCGAAGTGGCGGCCTTGTATCTCGCGTGTGGACTGGATCCCGGAGCGTCCACGATCTTTCTTCAGTCCGAAGTGTGGACCCACCCGTACCTTTCGTGGGTGTTGGAAACTCAAGTGCCCTTGGGGTGGCTCTCGCGGATGACCCAGTTCAAGTCGAAGTCGAAAGAGGCAGACTCCGTGCCGACCGGCTTGTTGACGTATCCGGTCCTGCAGGCCGCGGACATTCTGTTGTACGACGCGGACATCGTGCCTGTGGGGGAAGATCAAAAGCAACACATTGAGATAGCACGAGATATTGCGCAACGGTTCAATTCCACCTACGGCACGGCATTCGTACTCCCCCAACCCCTGATTGGCACGCATGGAAGTCGAATCATGGGGTTGGACGAACCTACGGCGAAGATGAGCAAGAGCCGCGCGCTCGTCAATCAAGGTCACAGCATAGGGATTGTCGACGATCCCGAAGCAATCTCGCGGGCGATCAGGAGAGCGGTCACTGACAGCGGGACCAGGATAGATGTACAAAACGCAGGGGCAGGAGTCCGCAATCTTCTCAACATCTACAAGTCATTCTCGGGAGCGTCCGATCGAGCTCTGGCCGCGCGCTTCGACGGGAGAGGCTATGGTGTTCTCAAGAACAGCCTGGCCGAGCTCCTGGTGGACACGCTGGCGCCAATCAGGAACGCGTACCAGCGCATCCTCGCGGAGCGTTCATACCTGGATGAAGTGCTCAACAGCGGTCGGGAGCGTGCGCTTCGGATTTCGACCGGGAAAGTGGCGCGCGTGATGGAGATCCTCGGCCTGCGAGGATAGGAGACGAACCGACTGACGTTGGCCACGTCATCGCGCCGATTGCCGGTTAGCGTGCTTCAGCCTTCTTGCAGGGCCGGCGTGCCGTCCTTAATATCGAAGGAAGTTCACCGCCGCAGGGATACGGCGGATCCACGAAGACAGGAGATTCACATGAGCACCAGTGCCGCGCAGGTTGCCGAGAGCCCCCTGGTGGGGGAGCGTACCGACGATGTCGTCCACGCGAAGAAGAACGAAGCGGTCTACGTCGAGGGACGCCGCGACTGGATGAAATACCGGGAGCTCGGCGTCACCAAGGCGAGTGCGGGCACGATCCGTGCCCAGGTTTCCTCGTCGTCGCAGGGCCTTTCGGAACCCACCGGCTGGCATGTCCACCTCTGCGAGGGCCAATTCGTCTATATGCTCAGCGGTTGGTTCGACCTCGCGTTCGCGGGCGGCAGGGTCGTGCATCTTGAGCCCGGGGACAGCCTGTATATCCCGGGCGGCACGCCCCACAACGAGGTCGCGACTTCCGACGCGTTCGAGCTTATTGAGGTCAGTGTGCCCGCAGAGATGGGCACGGAGCCCTGCGACCCGCCGGACGCCTGAGGCCGTGAGGGACATCACCGAGGAGGAGAGGCAGCACTACGATCGCCATGGCGTCGTGCACCTGCCCGGTCTCCTCGACGAGGTCTGGATCAAGCGCCTGGAAGCGGCGTTCGCGGAGGAGATGTCCGCCGATCAGGACCAGGTCTACTTCACGGACTTCAATACCATTGCGCCGATGATCGAGGCGCGCGGCGACGAACTCGTCACCCCCGGGGTCGCAACCGCAACGGGACGGTTCTGCATCAGCAGTTTCAACTGGCGCCTGTTTTCCGGGATGGCCGCCCTGTGCTGCGGCCCGCCGTTACCGGAGAGGGTCGCCAGCCTGATGCGCTCGAGCCGAATCAACTTCTACGGCGAACAACTGTTCCTGAAGGAAGCGGCGTCCCTGCACCGCACGGCGTTTCATCAGGACATGCCTTACTTTCACGTGACCGGAAACAAGTGCTGCACGGCCTGGATTCCGCTCGACGGCATCGGCCCCGACAACGGCATGATGGGATACGTCAGGGGCTCCCACCGCTGGCCGACACATGCAGCCAACGGGTTCATCTCACAGATTCCGTTGCCCGGCTCGACGCTTCCGCAACTGCCCGACATCGAGGGCGCCGCAGAAGAGTACGACATCGTCTACTATCCCGCACAGCCGGGCGACGTCATCGTTCATCACGCCAATACGGTGCACGGCGCCACCGGCAACTCCACGCGTCAGGATCGCCGCGCAGCCTCCCTCCACTATCTGGGCGACGATGTTCGCTACCGCGAGCGTGAAGGGACGGCCCTGGATCCAGGCAAGTCCCCTGCGCTCAAGGACGGCGACCTCATGGACAGCGCGGAGTTCCCCCTGGTCTGGGCCAGCGGCGAGGGATACGTATCGCCGACGGATATGGATCCGGTTGACGCGAACCTCTAAGGTCCGCGCGGATTGATCGGTACCTGAGGTTCGCCGTCTGTCACGTGACGACCGACCTATTGCTCTCCACTGACCGTGAATCGGCGCGCAGATTGGACGCCAGTCGGCGGGCAAGGGCGCCTGTTGCGGACCGCCAGGCATGAACGGGCGTCGCTCCCGACGGACTTCGCCGGCGTTCGGATTCGTTCTGGCGCTGTGCGTGACGTGGCCGGCATCGGCGCAGCACCCGGAACACGCCGCGACCGGCGACCACGCGATCGAGGAGATCGTGGTGGTCGGCTCCCTGATCCGCAGAACGGAGGTCTACGAGGGCCGGGCACCGGTGCAGACCCTCGACGCTCAAGCGTTCGAGTCGGTCGGCGCAGCCCAGCCCGTGGACATCCTTTCGAGCCTGACAGCCAACACCGGTTCCTACCTGGCAACCCAGCAGACCTATCTTCAGGGCGTCTCCCAGTTCAGCCTGCGCGGAGTGGGGCTCTCCTCCACCCTCACCCTGATCAACGGCCGCCGCGCCGGATTTGCCCCGGTCTCAAACGACGTGGGGCAGAGCTTTTTCGACATCAACACGCTGCCGGTGCTCATGATCGACCGGGTCGAGATACTTCGCGACGGCGCCTCGGCCACCTATGGCTCCCAGGCGGTTGCGGGCGTTGCCAACATCGTCACCCGCAAGGGCTTCACCGGTGTCGAGGTCGCCGGGGGCTACCGGGACGCCAGCAACAGCGCTTACGACCTCGGCTTTGCCGCCGGCCTCGAGGGGCAGCGCGGTCACTTGAGCTTCTACGGGGTGTGGTACGAACAGGACGAGAATTTCCGCACCGAGTTCGACTGGTTGATCCCCAGAGCGGTCGACCCGGACGGCGACGGTGACATCGTGGAAGGCTCCTTCGACTCCGGGCGCGGTTCACCGGGCAGCTTCCGCCGCGCCGTGGCCAACGCCGACGGGTCGTACTCTCCGTTCCAGGCCGACGGCCTCGACGCACCGCTGTTCCCGGACCCGGACTGCCGGGCCGGCGGTGGCTATCCGAGCGGTGCGTTGTGCCGCATGGACTTCTCCGACCAGCGCACGATGATCGCCGCCGAGCGGCGCGCGCAACTGTTCACCGAGGCAGACCTCCACCTCGGCCCGGTGACGCTCTTCTCGGAGATCGGTTACTCCTCGAACCAGGTGACCGACCGCGTCGGCAACATGCTCCTGTTCAACGGCAACGTTGAGCGGACCAACGAGTTCTTCGTGCCCGCCAACCACCCCTTCAACTTCTGGACCGACCCCGACGGTGACGGCGTTCTTACCTACGTCGCGCCCTCCGACTGGGTCCCGGAAGTGCACGAGGCCGTCCCACTCGGTTACTTCGGCCGGCCGCTCGGGGCGGAGGCCGCAGGCGAAAACTCCGGCGATGAGGTCAGGGATTTCGACACGCTGCGGCTGGTGGTCGGGTTCGAGGCGCAACTGCCGGGCGGGTGGTCAGGCGAAGGGCACTTCGCAAGAGCCCGGACAGACCTCTCCGTACACGCGGAGCGGCACTGGGTGGCCGCCGGGTTTGCCGACGTTCTGGTGGAGGGTTTGTGGAACCCCTTCGGCACGCGGCTGGTCGCGCCCGACCTGGTCACGCCCAAGACCGTGGCGGACGATGGTCTCGCGCCGGCGCTGGCCGGGCGCCTTGCCGCCAACGACGCCGAGACCTTGAGTCGGTTCGAGAGCGTCAGGCGGGAGCGTGCCAGGAGCGTTCAGAACGTTGCCGAGCTCGTCGCCACGCGCGAGCCGTTCGAGTGGCACGGCTGGCCGGTCACGCTGGCTATGGGCGTCCAGTACCGCGACCTCTCCTATGCGTTCGAGCCGGATCCTCTGAACGTTGCCGGCGCGGGCCCGCGGCCGATCCGCGAGTTTCCCGCAGCGGGGGACCAGCGTGCATGGGCGGTGTTTACCGAGAGCCTGATGCAGCTTGGCGACCGCGCCGAATTGCAGCTTGCCGCGCGCCACGAGCGCTATCGGCACGCAGGCAACTCGACGGATCCGAAGATCGCCGCGCAGTTCTTCGCCACCGACCGCCTGTCGCTGCGCGCGTCCTGGGGCACATCGTTCCAGGCCCCGAGCGTGTTCCAGGCCGCCGGCAACACCAGTTCTCGCACGCTCACCGACCCGTTCCGCTTTGACAGGGGGGGCGTGGGGCGCTGCACCGTGGACGCCTCGGGCGCGATCCTGGACCGCGGCGACAACTTCGCCGTCGCCACAAGGCTTCAGGGCGGCGGGCTGAGTCCGCAGACGGCGCGCTCGGCGAACTTCGGCGTGCTTCTCAGGCCCCTGGACAACGCCGCGGTCAGCGTCGACTACTGGATGCTCAATTACCGCAACGTCATCGCGCAGGGGCGCAGCTTCCAGGCCATCGTCGACGACGACTGCCGGGACGACGGCCGGCCCAACGACAGCCGTATCTGGCGCGACACCTCCGGGCAATTGAGCGTGGTGACAACCGACTACGGCAACGTCGGGGCGGTGCGGACCCGGGGCCTGGACCTCAACGCCCACTACGACCTGGCGTCCCCGCTCGGCGACATCCGCATCAGCGCCGACGCCACGCTGCTCACCCGGTTTGACGTGGACGCCGGCGGCGAGGGTTACGTGGACCGGCTCGGCAGCCGCAACGACACCAACGGCTTCGCGCCAACCCCTCAACTGCGGTTCAACCTGGGCGCCGCCTGGTCGCGGGGGCGCCATGCGGCCGGGCTGACCGCCCGCTACGTGGACTCCTACGAAAACGACGAGGTGGCCTCGCTGCCGAAGATCGCGTCCTGGACAACGCTGGACGCGAACTACAGCTACGTGCAGGAGAATCTGTTCGGCGGCGAAGCCACGCTCTATTTCGGCGTGCGCAACCTGACCGACAGGGAACCGCCGCCGCTACCGAGCGGCCGCGAGGGCATTCACCGCTACAACCTGCGGCCCGGATTTGACGGATTCGTGCACGACATCAAGGGGCGCACGATATACCTGCGCTTTCGGTACCGCCGGTGGTACTGAGCGCGGCCTTTTTCTCGACGTCCGGCACTGATCGGTAAACGCATCGACCTGGTGCGGTTCGCGGGTTGGACCTCGTGACCACAACGCAGGGGACACGGGGTCCGGAGCGGAGCGCCGCCGCGCTCCGGCGTCGTCGGCCGGTCGCCGGCCTGTGCTTGACCGCCC
>JAPPHD010000060.1 GCA_028821125.1 Gammaproteobacteria bacterium | reverse complement strand
CCAACCCCTAATTCGGGCTAACTTTTTCTTGGGGGCCGCTCCCTTTGGGCGGTTAAACCCGCCCCCACCCCCTTGCCTCCCCGCGCAAAAAGGGAACCGTGCCCCGAAAGGGAAGCGCCGCATGCGAACTCGCTGCCCGTCGATTAAGCGCACTCGACGCGCGCGCTCCTTTCTCCGTGCCGGCAGGGGGGCACCGCCGCATTGGCCTTAGTTCCCGATCGGCAGTCCCGGCATCAGGCGTACTTGTCGCCCACCGTCTCCCGCAACGGGTGGGTGTCGTACAGGATAGTCATCCGGACGATCTCGCCTTTCGTGTTGAAATCGAAAACGTCGGCGGCATCGAATTGGACTTTCGTACCGTCCGCCAGGGTCCAGTCGTACCGGAAATATCCGATTGCGCGAGGCTCGCCCCGCATGCTGCCAAGCACATCGAACACCGTGATGTCCGAAGCGGAAGAGGCGGCAAAGACTTTCAGAAAGAACTCGCGGGCCGACAACTCGCCAAGGAACGGCGAGTGGACCCTCGCGTCGTCGGCGAACACCTCCAGGATCGCCCGGAGGTCCCCAGAGTCGAGGGCCGTGAAATACTTCTCGAGCGTCTGTTCGATGTGGCTCATCCTCGCTTCCTTGTCCCGCCAGTTTCAGCCGGCTGCATCGAACGCCCTGTCGTGGTTTCCTGTCGAACCGCAGTTAGCCGACAGCACTCAGCGGTGCTTTCCCGGCGTCCAACCTGAAGGCCCCAGCAATTCCTCCCCCAACTTGCCCGGTTCCGGTTCCAGAACCGTTCCCATGCTGTCGTTCCAGCGGTTGAGAAATCCCATCAACGCCACTTCCGCGAGTATCTCGACGATCGCATCGTCGCAGTAGTGCCGTTTCAACTCGGCCGCGATCTCCCCGGTCACGCCATTGGGTACGCTGGCGGCGGCGAGGGCGAAATCCAGGGCGGCGCGCTCGGCGTCGGAAAACTGGGGGCTGGTCCTGTACTGCCAAAGTGCCGCCACCTTGTCGTCGTCGGCGCCGAACCGGTGAGTCCCCAGCGCCAGGTGCGCCTGGCAGTAGCGGCAGCCGGCGGCGTAGCTCGCCATGTAGCCGATCATGCGCTTGAGCTGATTGTCGATATGCACGGGTTGGGTGACCGCGATGTTCAGCTCGATGAAGGCGCGCGCGATTTCCGGCCGCCGCTGCATCGTCAGTACGCTGTTCGGCGTGAATCCCAGTGGGCCGCCGAAGAATTCGGAGAGCTTCCTGACGTCCTCGTCGGCGTCCGGAGGGAGGGGTTCCACGAGCGGCATCTGCGTTCCTCGAGTTTGCGGGCTTTGGGGCTTCCCGGCCCGGTACAGGCAAGTATAGAGGAGTGAGAGGCCCGAATAGCCACGTGCCGACGGCGTGATACTTTGTCAGGTCATGCGCGGTGACATGACCCCGAAATCATCTTGGTCCGCAAAGAAGCGAGCACCGGAGCGCACAAAGGCAAATCGCGGATTGATGATATAAACCCGCTACTGCCCCCGGGGAGGCCGTAACAGTGAGCTGCCATGCGGGCTGACTACGACTATGTGATCGTCGGCGCCGGTTCGGCGGGATCGGTGCTCGCCAATCGCCTGTCTGCCGACCGCAACAACCGCGTGCTGCTGCTGGAAGCCGGGGGCCGGGGACGTTCTCCGGCCCTGGCCGTGCCCGCGGGCCTGCTGCTCGGCGCCGAAAAGTTCAACTGGTTCTATGCGGGCGAACCCGACCCGTCCCGCAACGGCGTCGAGGATGTCTGGTCCGCCGGCAACGTGCTCGGCGGCAGCAGCGCCATCAACGGCATGATGTTCGTGCGCGGCAACCGGCTCGACTACGACGGCTGGGCGCAGGCGGGTTGCCCGGGCTGGGACTACGAAGGCGTCCTGCCCTATTTCAGGCGGCTCGAAGCCTGGGAGGGCGGCGAAAACGCCTATCGGGGCGGCAGCGGCCCGGTGCACGTCAACGGCGAACGGGTCGGCCACACCTTGACGCAACAGTTCATAGAAGCGGCCGAGCAGTGCGGCATTGCGCGTACCGAAGATTACAATGCCGAGTGCCAGGACGGCGCGGGCTTGGTGCAGGCCAACATCCACAACGGGCTGCGCCAGTCCGCGGCACGGGCCTATCTGCGGCCGGCAAGACGGCGCCGCAACCTGAAGATCATGACCGGCGCCCACGTGCGCCGGATTCTGCTCGAGGGTGAGCGGGCGCTGGGGGTCGAATACGACCTGGGTGGCGAGCGGCGCCGCACCGGTTGCGTGGGCGAGGTCATCCTGTCCGCGGGCGCTCTCATCTCCCCCAAGCTGCTCATGCTGTCCGGCATCGGCTCTCCCGAGCACCTTCGCTCCGTTGGAATCGAAGTGCGCCACGCGCTCGACGGCGTCGGCCGCAACCTGCAGGAGCACCCGTGCATCATGCAGAACTGGGAAGTGACGGTGCCGACGCTGAACGACGAGAAACCGTTCTCCTTCAGATCACTCGGCCACGCCGTCAATTGGCTGGCCCGGGGCCGCGGGCCGCTCGCCTACTGCGTGGGTCACGCGCAGGCCTTCGTGCGTTCGTCCCCGGCCGTCGACCGTCCCGACCTGCAACTCGTATTCATGCCCGTCGGATACGCGGCAGACCGGGGTGTCGACAGTTCGAGCTGGACGCTTCAGGACAGCTCCAGAATCGGCATCGGCAGCGTATTCCTGCATCCTGACAACACCGGCAGCGTCAGCCTGCGCTCGGCGGACCCAAACGACCCGCCGGTCATTCGGCACGAACTGGTGGGATCGCCCAATTCGGTCGCCCGGCTGATCGAGGCGGGCCGGCTGGCGCGCCGCATCGTCGCCTCGGAACCCCTCGGGAGCAAGGTCGTTCGGGAAGTGGTCCCCGGCACGGGCGACAGCGACGCGGCCTGGACCGAGTACGTGCATGCCACGGCATGGCGCGGCGACCACCCCTGCGGAACCTGCCGTATGGGTTCGGACAGCGGGGCCGTGGTCGACCCGCATCTCAGGGTGCGGGGCATCGATGGGCTGCGTGTTGTCGATGCCTCCGTCTTTCCCCGGCTCACGTCCGGCAACACCAATGCTCCCACCATGATGGTGGCCGAGCGGGCTGCAGACGTGATACTCGGCAACACCGGCTGATGGTCTTCCGGCACAGCCTGCCGATGCTCTGCCGGCAAGACCGGCCGATGCTCCGCTCGCAACACCGGCTGATGCTCAACGCATGAGCATTCCCGCATGAGTGTTTCGAGCCCGGGAGCCATCGCGGCAACCATCGTGGTGATCGTGAGCGGAGGCGGTGTCTTCCTGATCCTGCCCGTGTTCGTGGGCGCACTGGTCGACACCGGCGGGTTGAGCATAGCGCAGGCGGGGGCCGTGGCTTCCGCCGACCTCGCGGGCATCTTCGCCGCCGCCATCGCCGCCCTCGCCTGGATTCGCCGGGCCGACTGGCGGCGCGTCGCCCTGTTCAGCCTTACTCTCATGGTCGCCGGCAACATCGCCTGCCTGTGGGTCGATGCGTTCGTGCCGCTTCTGGTGCTGCGGGGCCTGCTCGGTTTCGCGGCGGGCAACCTGATGGCTATCGGCATGGCCCACCTGGCACGGGTCGCGAAGCCCGACCGCGCCTTCGCCCTGGCCATCGCTGCCCAGGTCGCCTTCAGTACCGCCGCGCTCTGGACGATGCCGGGCGCCGTTCAATCCTGGGGGCTCGCGAGCCTGTTCGGGCTGCTGGCCCTTTTGTCCACGATCGGGTGGCTGGCCGCCACGCGACTGGTCAGGGGCGCCGCATCTCCCGCCCCCGAGCCCCCCGGCAAGGCCGCCGGCAGGGCGCACGTCTTCGTGGCGCTGTTTGCGAACACGGTTTTCTTCATCGCCCAGAGCGGCGTCTGGGCCTTCCTGGAACGGTTCGCGACACAGGCCGGGCTCACTCCCGGAACAGTGGGCACAATGCTGGCCATATCGGTCAGCCTGGCGCTCGCCGGCCCCCTGGCCGCCAGTCTCATCGCCGACAGGTACGGGCGCGCGATACCTCTGGCGGTCGTGGCCGCCGGCCAACTGGCGGCGCTCTGGATTTTGCAGGGCCCCGTCACGGCGGGCCTTTTCCTCCTCGCTGCGACGGGCTTCCAGGTCTTCTGGAACTTCGCAATCCCCTATGTCGTCGCCATCACGGCGGCACTGGATCGGGCGCGCCGTTACATCGTGCTGGTCACGCCCTTTCAGGCCGCCGGCATCGCCCTCGGTCCGGTGCTGGCCGGCAATCTTGCGGGCGACGGCGAGTTGTCGGCGGTCGCTGTGCTTGGGGGCGCGGCGGTATTGGCCAGCGTTGTCCTGCTGATTCCCTATGCTTTACGATACCCGGGCGGGAAAGCCGGGTCCGAGGAGGGGGTACCTCAATCCGCGGGGGAAGCGCCCGACTGATCTGAAGATCTGTCGTGTCACGGGGCGCTCTGCAAACGCGCTGAACGCTTCACGCGCCCTGACAAGGAAAGGGATCTCCATAGCCCATCAGCTTGCCGTTCAGTTTTCGAATCCAGGTACAGGAGAGTTGATCATGCGCAACCGGAAAACGTCGATTCACGGAGTCTCGAGCCTGCTGCTGCTGTTGCCGGCCGCAGTCTGCCTGGGCGAGGCGGAACCGGTGCTCGAAGAGATCCTGGTCACGGCCACCAAGCGTAGCGAGTCGGTACAGACCGTGCCGCTGGCGGTTTCCGCCATCAGCGGCGAGCAGATCGAAGCGCGGGGCTTCCGTGAATTCAGCGACTACCTGAACACCCTCCCAAGCGTCCACATCGAAGACACCGGCCCTGCCCGCAACAGCATCAAGATCCGCGGCATCAGCACCGGTGAGTTCGGGTCGCCGCCGACCGTAGCCACCTACTTCGGCGAAGTGCCAACCACCGCCACGGGCCAGCAGATCAACGGCAACGCCAACCCGCGGCTGGTGGACATGGAACGCGTCGAGGTCCTGCGCGGGCCTCAGGGCACCCTGTTCGGCGCCAACGCCCTGGCCGGTGCGGTGCGCCTGATTCCGGCGTCGCCAAACCTCGAAGAGGCCGATGTCGCGGTCAGCGGAAGCTGGTCGCAGACCGCCCATGGCGATGACAACAACACCCGTTTCGAGGGCATGGTCAACCTGCCCCTGATCGAAGACCGGCTGGCGTTACGGGCGGTGGGCTACGACTACTCTCTCTCCGGGTTCGTGGACAACCGCTTTCCGGGCAACCCGGAGTTCGACCTGAGCGCCATCTTCGGTTTCGTTTTCATAGGCGCGCCGTTCCCGCCGGGAACCATCGTCTCCCCGGGCGTGCCCGCGTCCACGGCAGAGGACATCAATGAAGAGGATACCTCCGGCGGCCGGGTCAGCCTGTTGTGGCGCCCTTCCGAGCAACTCGACGTGCAACTCACCTACATGACGCAGGACACCCGAATGGGCCCCGGGTCGCCGGACATCGATTCAAACATCGGCGACTACGCCAACTCCCACGGCATCGATCATTTCCAGGAGCAGGAACTCGGGGACGATCTCGACATCGCCAACCTGGTCATCGATTACAGCTTCGGCGACGTTTCACTCATTTCCTCCACCTCGTACACCGAACGCAGCCTGGTGCAGCGGCGCGATGCCTCCACCTTTCCCGTGCTGAATTTCGGGGTCTACTTTCCCTGGGGGCTGAACGACAGCCAGGAAGACGAGATCTGGACCCAGGAAGTGCGGCTGCAGTCCGGGCACGACGGCGCCCTGCAATGGCTGGTGGGCGGTTTCTATTCGAAACACGAACAGTCTTCCGCCCAGTCGCTGATCGACCACGCCTGCCCTTCCTGCCTGTCCTATACCTTCTTCGGCCCCGGGGGGCCGCTGTTCGAAAGCGCCAAGGAATTCGACGAGAAGCAGCTTGCGTTCTTCGGCGAACTCACCTACGCCATCAACGACGCCTGGGAAATCGGTGCGGGGCTCCGTTACTTCGAAACCGACCTTGAATTCTCCGAGAGCCAGGTGGGGCTGATCGCCGAATCGCCCTTCCCGCTTCTCGATGACGGGGATGCCTCCTCGGACGAGATCAATCCCAAGTTCCAGTTGTCCTACGCTCCCGGCGAACGCTTTTTCGGGTACATCCAGGCGGCACAGGGCTTTCGCACCGGGGTGATCAACGAGACCGTTCCCGCCGGGCCCTGCGGGCCGGAGCTTGCGGAACTCGGAGACTTGAGCCTGACGAAGCCGGACACCCTCTGGAACTACGAACTCGGCGGCAAGTGGACGCTGGGCAACGGCCGCACGACACTGAATGCGGCCGTCTACCGCACCGACTGGAAAGACATACAGACGACGCTGCAACTGCTCTGCGGATTCACGCCCATCGTCAACGCGGGCGATGCCACCGGGGAGGGCGCCGAGATCGAGATCACGGCGCTGTTGACCGACAACCTGCGGGTGGACGTTGCCGCATCGCTGAACAATACGGAATTCGATAGTGTAGACCCGCGCTCCGGCTTCGAGGAAGGCGCCCGGGTGCCCGGGTCGCCCGAGGAGAGCCTGAGCATCGGCATTCAGTACGACTACGCGCTGAACACCGAGTGGGGCGGCTATCTCCGGGCCGACTACAACCACGTCGGCGACGTGCTTTCCGCGGCCGAGGCCGGAACCGGCGCCTCGGTGCGCCTGGCCAGCTACGATGTGATCAACCTGCGCGCCCTGATCGGCCAGGAACGGTACGACCTGGAGTTCTTCGTCAGAAACCTCACCGACGAGCGCGGCGTCGTCTCGAGCACGGCGCCGACCTCGGTACTCGGCCTCCAGGAATTCGTCATCCGGCCCCGGGAGATCGGGCTGCAGGTGCGTTTTCGGCTTCGATAACGGTCAGCGCCCGGGTCTGCCGCTCCCGCTTCGCAGCCCGGCGATTCCGGTGCAGGCCCCGTTAGGCTAAGAACAGGCTGGAGGTTCTGAGGAATGCGATCGGACTCGGGACAGCAGTTTCACCGATCCTATGCTGCGGTGCGTAGCGCGTTCCGGGATGCGGTCAGGGTGAGCCGCGGGAAGGTGCAGACCTATCCGCTCCCCGGAGCCGGTCCCGGGGGTGAACCTCTCGCCACCGACGTGACGCGTTTCGGGGGCCTGGGGGCGTCGCGGGTCCTGTTCCTGGTCACGGGCGTGCATGGTGTGGAGGGTTACTGCGGCGCCGGCGCGCTAATCGCCTGGCTGCACGGCGACGGCGCGAATCGTCTGCCCGGCGATGTCGCCGTCGTTGTCGTCAACCTGATCAATCCCTATGGCGCCGCCTGGCTGCGGCGGGTCAACGAAAACAACGTCGACATCAATCGCAACTTCGTGGATCACGGCAAGGGTTACCGGGCCAATCCCGAGTACGAGGCGCTGCACGATGCCCTGTTGCTCGGCGTCCTCGAACCGGAGCGGATCGAGGCTGCAGATCAGCGGGTTGCCGACTTTCGGGGCGAACAAGGCGATGCCGCCTACATGCGGGCTTTCGGCGGCCAGCATTCCCACCCGCGAGGCGTGCTTTTCGGCGGCCGTGAGCCCGAGTGGTCGCAGCGGCTGATCCAGAAGCTGTGGCAGGAGCACGCGGGCGCCGCGAGCCATGCCGCGCTGATCGATTTTCACAGCGGTATGGGGCCCTACGGCTACGGCATGCCCATCGCCCCGTATCGCCCGGACGACGCCGCCTTCGAGCGGGCTCGCGACTGGTACGGGGATGCCGTGATCTCCATGTACGCGCTGGACAAGGCGGATGCCGATACCGACGGCGATGCCCTGACCGGCGGCGCCATGATCGACGCGTTTGCGGCCGAGTTGCCGGGTACCGTCACCACCGCCATCGCCCTGGAATTCGGCACCTATCCGTTTGACGACTGTATTCCCGCCATGCGCGCGGATGCCTGGCTGCACGAGTTCGGACAGCCCGACTCGCCCCTGGGCCGGCAGATCGCCCGCGACTGGCTGGAGAAGTTCTTTCCGAACGACGAAGACTGGCAGTACATGGTGCGCTGGCGATCCCGGCAGGTGATCGCACAGGCCCTGCAGGGGCTTGCGAAGGATGACAGCCCAACCCGCCGGGCCCCCACCCGGGCGCCGGGCAACGCGGCAACGGCCGGGGCGGGAGGCCGTTGAGGTATGACTGCGGTGTTCGCCCACTGTTTCTCATCGGCTTACGCCGAGGCGCGTCGGAAGTTCCTGGGCGCCGCCCGGGCCGCGGGGGCGAGCCTGCAGTCGTTCGTCAACGACCGCACCGGGCCCGACGGCGAGCCGCTGGCCACCGATGCGGCTTACCTGGGCGCCGCCGGCGCCGCGAAGCTGCTCGTGGCGATCTCCGGCACCCATGGCGTCGAAGCCCTGTGCGGCTCCGGCATTCAGGCCGGCTGGCTGCTCGAAGGCGAATTCGATGACCTGCCCGATGACTGCGCGGTGCTGCTGATCCACTGCATCAACCCCTACGGCGCGGCCTGGCGGCGCCGGGTCAACGAGGACAACGTCGACCTCAACCGCAACTTCGTGGATCACGGCAGGCCCCACTTCGAGAATCCCCACTATGGGGAATTGCACGATCTGCTGATCCCCACGGGCGCCGAACGGCCGGTGCGCCTGCAAACCGATGCGGGGGTCGGGGGCTTTCGGCGGGAACGCGGCGAGGCGGCGTTCCAGCTCGCCATCCTGGGCCAGTACAGCCATCCGGACGGCATCAACTTCGGCGGCCACGAGCCGGTCTGGTCCGCCCGGGTGATCGACAGCCTGATCGAGGAGCACTGCAGGCGCCGCCGGCACCTGGCCACAATGGACCTGCACACCGGCCTCGGTTATTTCGGGCATGGGCTGGTGGGGGTCGCCAACGACCCGGACAGCGTCCAGGCGGGCTACAGCCGGGCCTGGTACGGGCCGGCCATGACGACCTTTGCCGAAGCCGGGGAGCATGCGGGGTACCCGGACTACAACAACTTCATCGACGGGCTGCTGATGAGGGCGTTCATCAAGCGCCTGCCGGAGGTGAACGTGGTTGCCGCCGGCATCGAGTTCGGCACCCGGCCGTTCGATGAGGTATTCGCCGCCGAGATCGCGGACCTGTGGCTGTACAACAACCCGCAGGCGGAACCGGCGCTGGCCGAGCGGATCCGCAGCGAAATGCACAGGGTCTACTACCCCGCCACGCTCGACTGGCGGGAGATGGTGTGGTGGCGTGCCCGGCAGGTCATTCGCCAGACCCTCGGCGGATTGGCCGCACTCTGAAACCGGAAGGACGAAACGACCATGACCGACACCGACTCTACCCAGGTGCACCTGGTGGGAAGCGTCCCTCTCGCGAACGCCGAAGAAGTGTTTGCCACAGTCTCCCGGTTGCTCGGCGCGAGGCTACCGCGCATTCCCGACGGGGAAACCGGCGAGCGCAGCAACTGGGTCGCCTGGCAACTGCCCCTGCTGGAAGCGAACCCGAACCTGGAGCCCGACCCCGACAGCGCTGTGCCCGCTCGGGCAACCGCCGATGACGGACTGGCCGTAGATGCCCCGCAGTTCCGTTTCCTGAGGGTAGCGCCGGGCGTCGAGTCAGCGGATCTCGACATCGAAACCCAATACGCCTCGCACGCCATCCAGTCCTATCGGACCTTCGAGAGCCTGCGGCGCGCAGGAAAGGTCAGGTCCGGCGCCCGGTTCCAGGTCAGCCTGCCCACGCCCTACGCGGTGGCCAGCCTCTACATGGCGCCGGTATCCTGGCCCGTCTTTCTGCCCGCCTACGAGCGGGCCATTGCCCGGGAGGTCGCGCTGATCGCCGATGCCGTTCCGGCCCGGCGCCTGGCCATCCAATGGGACGTCTGCATGGAAGTCATCGCCTGCGAGGGGAGGCTTCCAGCACCCGGCGACGACCCGGAGTCATTTACCTTCGGGCAACTCGGCAGGCTGTGCGCCACGGTGCCCGGTGGCGTCGACGTGGGCATTCACCTCTGCTATGGGGACCCGGGCCACAAGCATATCGTCGAACCCGAAGACGCGGGTATCCTGACCCGGCTCGCCAATGGAATCACTGAGTCCGCCGGGCGGACCCTCGGCTGGATCCACATGCCGGTGCCCATCGACCGGCACGATGCGGCATTCTTCGATCCGCTCAAGCATTTGAGACTGTCAGCGGAGACACGGCTTTTCCTGGGCCTGGTTCACCTGACCGACGGGGAACCGGGCGCCCGCCGGCGGATCGCGGCGGCGCGCGAGGCCGTACCCGCATTCGGTATCGCCACGGAGTGCGGATTCGGCCGACGGCCGCCGGAAACCGTTCTCCCGTTACTTGATCTCCATGTGCGGGTGGCAAGCCTGGCGGAAGAATGACCCCAGCCGGTCCGGATCAGCCGCTGATGACCCGGCAAAAGCCCTGTGCCATACTTCGCCGCCTTCAATTTTCCATGAACTTCAACGGGGAATAGACGATGAGTGCAGACGGTACCTGGAACACCACCATGAACACGCCCATGGGCGCCCAGCAGGCCACGCTCGAACTCAAGACCGACGGCAGCTCGCTGACCGGCACGATGAGCGGCCAGCAGGGCACCATCGAACTGAAAGACGGCGCCGCCGACGGCGACTCGCTGTCGTGGAAAGTCGACATCACCACGCCCATGGCCATGACGCTGGAGTTCTCCGCGACGGTCGACGGCGACAGCATCAGCGGCAACGTCAAGCTCGGCGCCTTCGGCACCGCCAGTTTCAGCGGCACCCGCGCCTGACCGCCCGGCGGTTCAAGCCGCCATATCCGATCATCCAGTACGCCGTGCCTCACCGGCACGGCGTATTGGCGCATGGGCGCGTCGCCGGCAATTTTTTGAGGACAGGGCGCGGATTTGACTCGACGAACGCGATTCAGCCCGCTCGATCGGTCTGTGCGTGCCCGCGGAGTATCGGCATGGCCTTGTCAAGGACCTCAACCAGCTCATCCAGCGAGCGCGTGACCCTGGCAATCGATTCGTTCTGCTTCTCCACGGCCATGCGGGCAAGTTCGAAGCTCCTCTGCAGATCGTAGCCGAGCGTTTCCTGAGGCCGAGACCCGGGGTCCGCGTTCAAATGGTCTTTTCCAACATTCATGGCTTGTGCCTTCCTTGCTGAACCAACAGTTACTTCGACCTGCACAGCCCCTCAACCGCGCCTTCCAGCCGACCCACAGCGCGCTGAACGCCGAACTCCAACTCGCGCAAGCGCTCATCGGTGGCGTTCAACTGGCCTCGAAGCTGGTCAGTTTCCTGTTTCATTGACGCTTCGATCGAGGCGATCTGAGCGTGTCTTTGCTCCTCCGCCTTCTCTTCCGCCCTGATCCTCTCAATTCTGATTCTCCAGTATAACCCGGCAACCGCAACCACGGTGCCAACCAACACCAGAACAACATTCCAGGAATCTGTTATCAACACTTCATGCGCTCCCCACTTCCGCCGGCGACGCACCTGGCGAATCTCAAGAAAAGAGGGTGCAATACAGGCAGTGGCAGCGCCATTGGCGTTTGTCTGAAAACCCTGTGAGCGATGTCTTAGCCCGCAAATCTCACCAACTTTCGTCGCGAGGGCGTCGAGGCGCCGTCCTGCGTGGCCGCGCGGACCGGAAGCCGGTGCAGGCATACTCGACAGTATGTCAAACCGGCTGGAGGGAGCACGGCCGCGCAGGGCGAGTGCATCGGCGTCCGCAGCAGGAAGTTGGTGAGATTTGCGGGTTAGGTTGCCGAGTTGGCTCAACGCATGAGGGCATCAAGTACTTTATGCAAATCCGGGCGCCTGGCGTCTTTCAGGCCCGCCATGCGGGCGTAGATCTCACCGGCAGCGGCATGGAAACCGCCGGGCAGGTTTGCGTTCTCGAATGTTGCGGCGATTTCCCGCATCTCGCCCTCGAACCGCCAGGCCTTGGGCGCGGTGTTGGCAGCGACGCGTTCCGAGCGCTCGGGGAGCCCGGGTTGCGAGCGCGACCACTCCGCCAGCAGGCCCGCGGCCACGCCCTCCCGATCGGCAAGCGCCCGGATGGCAAGCATGAGGGCGGCGCTGCCCTTGGTATAGGCCGCATAACACATCTTCAGTGCGGAGGCCTCGGCCAGGCCCTCGCCGAGCGGCACCGCTTCGACGAAGCCGCGGCTGAACCAGGCCGCCACCTCGCCGGCGCCCGCCCCGGAGAGATACAACCGGGTAGTGCCTTTCGAGCGGGCCGGCGGACCGACAATGCCGCCGTCCACGTAGCCGGGGCCGGCAATCGCCGCCAGCCGCCGGGCCGTTGCCGGTGCGACGGCATTGGCATCCAAGTAGATTCCAGGGAACTTCCGTTCTGCGACAGCGCCTGCCACCTCGAGGGCGGCGTGGGGCGGACACACCGAGATGACGGCTTGCACCTGGCCGAGCAGGGACGAGAGCGAGTCGTGGGAGCGGAAACCGGAAGCCTGTGCCCGGGCTGCCGTGTCGGCACTGCGCCCCGCGCGCAGCCAATGCACCTCATGCCCCGACTCGCCCAGCGCCGCGCCGATGGTTACGCCCATCTCTCCCGGATGCAGGAGGCCCAGTTTCATCCCGGCTGGCCAGACACGCTGGAATACATCTCTAGCAGTTAACTAAATCCAGTAAAAACAGGGGGTTGAAGAATCGCTCCATGAAAGTTTCCACCCCGGCGCGCCGGGACGAGGACGCGCAAGGAACAGAGACCCGCTGGGAGAGAGTAGGTGTGCGGTGCGGGGTCGCCACCGGTCGGGCGCAGCCCGAGCCGAAGCACCGCTTCGGCAGGTGGCGACGCCCCGCAACTGGTTGCGGGGCCGGGTGTCGAACAATCCGCGCCCTTGAATTCCACGACAACGCGTCCGCTTGGCGTGCCGGATACCCGTACCGCATACCTGCTCTCGGTGCTCGATCGAAGCAATCTTTTGCTACGCTTATTCCAAAAATGATATTTAATTCAATCACTTGAGAAATTGTTCCACGAAAGCCCGTCCACGCATCCCTGGAAACACGTCTTACCATGACGGAACCGGTTCGTCACAGCCGGTAGTCCAGGGGTGGGTCCCGGTCGCCGAGCAGCGCCGAATACTCGAAATCAGGGCCGCGGCGCTCCTCCAGTTCCTTCCAGGCGCGCTCGATCAGCGCCGGGTTCGTGTAAAGGTCCGTTGCGGTAAGGGCCAGCAGCCTGGCCGCCAGCAACATGCCCTTGTGGCCGATGCTCATGCCGCCAGCCGCCACCACCTGCCAACTGTGCCCTGCCGTTCCCGGCACATAGGTGGCCGTGCCGAACCCCACCGTCGGCACGGTCCAGCTCACATCCCCCACGTCGGTCGAACCCATCCGCTGCCGATAGACGTACGGCTGCACCCGGGCCTGGGAACCGAGTTCCAGCGAGGGCTCGATCAGGGTCTGGTAGATCGTTTCGGCAAAGGCCTGCTCCGCAGGGCTGTACTCAAGACCGCCGAGTTCCCTCAGGTGAGCATCCACCTGCTTGGCCAGAACCTCGTTGGGCAGCACGGGGTAGTTGCCGTGCATGACTTCGTATTCCATCCGCGTGCCCGTACCCAGGGCGGCGGCCCGCGCGGCATCGGCCACCCGTTCGAACAGGCGCTTGACGACCTCCGGGTCAGGGTTGCGCACGTAGTAGTACACCTCCGCGAACTCGGGGACGATATTGGGCGCATCGCCACCGTCCGTGATGACGTAGTGGATGCGCGAATCCGACGGCACATGCTCGCGCATCAGGTTCACCATGAAGTTCATCGCCTCCACGCCGTCGAGGGCCGAGCGGCCCCGGTCCGGGGCGGAAGCTGCGTGGGCGGCTATGCCGTGAAACTGGAAGCGGCCGGACTTGTTCGCATTGCTGCTCGAGGGCGAGGCGTCGTTGCGGTCGGAGGGGTGCCAGTGCAGAACCACGTCCACGTCGTCGAACAGCCCCGCACGGGTCATGTAGACCTTGCCGGAGCCGCCCTCCTCCGCCGGGGTGCCGTACAGGCGAACCGTGCCCCCGGCGCCGGTTTCCTCCAGCCACGCCGCGACACTCGCGGCGGCCAGGGCCGACGCCGCCCCGAACAGGTTGTGACCGCAGGCGTGGCCCGGCGCGTCTTCCACCCTCGGTTGCCGGTGCGGCACGGCTGCCTGGGACAGCCCCGGAAGGGCATCGAACTCCGCCAGTATGCCAATCACCGGCTTGCCCGAGCCCCGGCTCGCCAGAAACGCCGTGGGTATCCCGGCCACGCCGGTCTCGATAGCGAAGCCCCGGTCTTTCAGAAACCCCTGCAGGCGCCGGGAGCTCTGCTCTTCCAGGTAGCCCAGTTCCGCATAGCCCCAGATATCCTGTGCCACAGACACCGCGGCGTCCCCGCTCTCTTCCACGTACCGCAGAATCCCGCTTTCCGCCGCCGCGGCGCCCGCCGCCAGCGCCAGAAGCATACAGATCGATTTGCCCACTCAGCCCTCCGCCGCCTTGAAATGGAGGCGACTAATATGGGCACTGGCGGTACCCGGGTCAATCGGGCTGCGGATGCGCACCGGCTGCCAGCCGCTAGCCGGAACTATGCGTGTATGAACGTAGCAAGGCTGGCAGGAGTCGTAGTTCGTTCGTGAACAGGTGCTGCTAAGTCTGCACCGAATTCGCCCGGGCCTGCCAGATTTTCTCCAGCCGGAGTTCGAATCCCTCGAGCACGGGATTCCCCGAAACCGCCTCCGGTGCGTCGAGCCGTTCGACACTCGCCCCCGGACGGTAGACGAACACCTGCCGCTTGAAAAGGTCGATCAGCCAGCCCAGTTCCGCACCGTTTGCGATGAATTCGGACAGCTTGTCCTGCAGCCGGGGGAACCTGTCCGTGGGGGAGCGCAACTCGACGACGAACTCGGGGCAAAGCGGAATGAATTTCGCACGCTCCTCGAGGGTGACGGTTGCAAGGCGTTCGTTGCTGACCCAGGACGCATCCGGCGAGCGCATCGCCCCATTGGGTAGCCGGTAACCCGCGGACGAATCGGCAACCCGGCCCTTGCCGTTTCTGTTCGCCCAGGCTTTCAATTGAAACGTGAGTTCCGCGTTCTTGTTTCCGGTTTCCCATCCCGCCGGTTCCATCACCAGCACGCCGCCATCGGGATTCCGCTCAATGCGCAAATCCGCGTTGATGCGGCAGAACTCGTAGAACTGGTCTTCGGTGGGAAAGAGCGCGGGTTGCATTCGAATCAGCAAACCCTCGGCAAAAAAAGTTTCCCGATCCTCGATTCGATAACTTGCGTCATTCATGGCCCGTACTGCCTCGCTCGGTTGAAACGCGGTCACAGCATACGCCTCTCAACCTATGGAGTCAGTCAGACATCTCGGAAACCGGTGCGCGTTTTCATCCCATGGCCGACCACTCACCCTTCGAGCCGCCTGCACTCGGCCGGCGATTCGCGACTCCGCTGCCGAGTTACCTGAGCGCATCAGGCTGACCGACCGGGCCCGTGATACCTTTGCACCCATGAACGAGCGCCGCACCCAGTTCCAGCTCCTGTTCACCCGTCGCCTGGGCCCGCTATTCACGACCCAGTTCTTCGGCGCCTTCAACGACAACCTGTTCAAGGCAGCGCTGACCGTGTTCTTCGTCTACGGCGGCATCGTGGCAGCGGAGCAGACCGACCTGGCCGTGAATGCCGCCGCGGGCCTTTTCGTGCTGCCCTACTTCCTGTTCTCGGCCATGGCGGGACAGATCGCCGACAGGGTCGAGAAGTCGCGGTTGATTCGCGGGGTGAAGCTGCTCGAGATCGCCGTGGCCCTGCTCGCCGGGGCGGCCCTGTACCTGCAGAGCCTGACGCTGATGTTCGCGGTGCTGTTCATGCTCGGATTCCAGTCCACGCTCTTCGGCCCGCTGAAGTTCTCAATCCTCCCCCAGCACCTGCACGAGACGGAGCTGGTGGGCGGCAACGGCATGGTCGGGATGGGCACCTTCGTAGCGATACTGCTCGGCACCATCCTCGGCACGCTCATCGGCGGTGCGGATGCGGTTTCCGCCTGGCTCTTCGCACTGGTGCTGGCCGTCGCCGTCAGCGGCTACCTGGCCAGCCGCTGGATCCCCAAGGCGCCGGCGAGCGATCCCGGGCAGTCCGTGCGATGGAACCCGCTGCCGCTGACCTGGGAAGTGATCAACCTCGCCCGGGAGAAGAAGAGCGTTTTTCTCTCGATTCTCGGCATCTCCTGGTTCTGGCTGACCGGCGCCGTGTACATCGCGCAGATTCCGAACCTGACCCGGGAGCACCTCGCGGGCGACCCGACGGTGGTGACCCTGTTCCTGACCGTGTTCACCGTGGCGGTGGCCATCGGCTCGCTGCTCTGCGAGCGGCTCTCGGGGCGCCGCATCGAAATCGGGCTGGTGCCGTTCGGTTCACTGGGGCTGAGCGTCGCCGGCATCGACGCCTACTTCGCCATCGAGGCCATCGAAGGAACGGGAATGCGCAACGCCTGGGCATTCCTGGCCGCCGATGGCAGCGTGCGCCTGCTGATCGACATCGGGGTGCTCGGCATCTGCGGCGGCATGTACGTGATCCCCCTCATGGCGTTCATCCAGGCCCGCACCCCCGAGAACCGCCGCGCCCGCATCATCGGCGCCAACAACATCCTCAATTCGCTGTTCATGGTGGGGGGAGCGGCTCTGGCCATCGTCTGGCTGGCTTTCCTGGACCTGACCATCCCGAGCCTGCTGCTCACCGTCGCCGTGGCCAACGTGGCCGTCGCCGCCTACATATTCGGACGGGTCCCGGAATTCGCCATGCGTTTCCTCATCTGGGTGCTCTCCCACACCATGTACCGGGTCACGCACCGTGACCTGGACAAGATTCCCGACAAGGGCGCCGCGGTGATCGTGTGCAACCACGTGAGCTACGTCGATGCGCTGTTGCTGGCCGGAGCCGTGCGCCGCCCCATCCGCTTCATCATGTTCAAGCCGATCTTCGATATCCCGGTGCTGAACTTCGTCTTCCGCACCGGGCGGGCGATTCCCATCTCTCCCAGGAGTGTCGATGCCCAGACTTACGAGGCTGCGTTCCACAAGATCCGGGAAGGCCTGGCCGACGGCGACCTGCTCTGCATCTTCCCGGAAGGCTCGCTCACCAAGGACGGCGAAATCGGCCCCTTCCGCCCCGGCATCGAGCGAATTCTCGAAGAGACACCGGTTCCCGTTGTTCCCGTGGCGTTACAAGGCCTGTGGGGCAGTTTCTTCAGCTTCAAGGAAGGATTCTTCAGAAACACCGGCCGCATCTGGAGCCGCGTACAGGTGATCGCCGGCGACCCGGTTGCGCCGACACAAGCCACGCCAGTGGCACTGAGGGAAAAGGTATCGGCATTGCGCGGCGCCGTCGCCTGAACCAAGGCACCGCTGGCGCCCTCCGCGACGAGAACAACCTTGTGTTCCATGCAAGTTCCCGACCCGACCCGCCGGAACGCTGACGCGCAATGAACAGAAACCCGCTGGGAGAGAGTAGGTGTGCGGTGCGGGTATCCGGCACCTTTAAAGCACCCTTGCACCCTTGAATTCAAAGACAACGCGTCCGCTTGGTGTGCCGGATACCCGTACCGCATACCTGCTCTCGGCGCCCGATCGAAGCAATCTTTTGGTACGCTAATTCCAAAAATAATATTTAAATCAATTACTTGAAAATATGTTCCATGAAAGTTCCGGTTTCGAGCGTAACTATTTCATGCGGAAACGGATCGGCAGGCTCTTGAGGCCGCCCACAAAGGTCGACTGGGTATAGAGCGGTTCGCCGTTCAACTCGATGCGATCGACACGCCGCAGCAGTTCCCGGTAAAGAATCGCCATTTCCAGGCGCGCGAGGTGCTGGCCGAGGCACACGTGCGCGCCGAACCCGAAGGCCAGGTGGCCGGCGTCCCTGCGGTCTATGCGGAACTCGAAAGGCGCATCGAAGACAGCCTCGTCCCGGTTGGCCGACGGATACCACAGCGCGCAGGCTTCCCCCTCGGCGATGTCGACGCCTCCCACCCGGCAATCCGCCGTGGCCGTGCGCATGAACTGCCGAACGGGCGTGACCCAGCGGATGATCTCGTTCAGGGCCGTGGCCATGTAACGGTCCGGGTCGTCGCGCAGCTTCGCCATCTCGCCGGGATTCTCGATGAGCGCCAGCAGGCCGCCCGCCACCGATGAGCTGGTGGTGTCGTGGCCGGCGGTGGCGATAATGATGTAGTAGCCGTTGGTCTCGAATTCCGGCAGCGGTTCGCCGTCGATCCGCGCGTTGGCGATCAGGCTCGCCACGTCATCGGTGGGGTTCCGCCGGCGGCTCTGGCTGAGATCGCTGAAGTAGGCTTCGAAGTCCGAGATCACCTCCCCCAGGGACGTTATCTCGAAGGAAGACACGACAGACTACCTGTGACCAGGAGCTTTCGTCTTCGGTCAAG
>JAPPHD010000179.1 GCA_028821125.1 Gammaproteobacteria bacterium | reverse complement strand
CGCGCCCGCCGCTTCAGGGTCCGCGACGCCTTTGGCGCCCCGTCACTACCGGATTTCCGCCACGCCGGCGCCTCGCCGACGATCGGGGCGGGACGTCCTGCGACAACTCCGGTAGTGACGGGGCGCACGCGCCACCGCATCGCCATCGGCACGCCGTGGCTGTCGCCCTGTCCCGGACCCGGCCGCCGCCGCGGCCACGCCGCCGGTTGCGCCAATCCACAGGCTGTCCACACGATTTCCACGGGATCCGCTCCGGCATCGCGCCGTACGGCGTCCTCGTTGCCGGGATGTCGGACCAGGTCGCCCTGCAGACCGACAGCGGCGCCGTAGACGCATCCCTGGTGGTCACCGCCCTCGTCAGCAGGTTCTATGCCACCGAATGCCCGACGGCGGCTCCAGGGCGCACTCCGGGGCGCTCTGTCGTGAATCTCACGCTGAATACCCCGAAAACTCCGATTTCGTGCGCGTGAGAGCGCCACACAGCCACGACCCGCGCCGAGTTCGGCCTCGATCCCGCCGGTTTCCGGCACCTCGACGAGTGCGCCTGGCGCTTCGACCGGGCAGCGGTGCCTCGGCAGGCCCTCACCATCAACGCCGCCAACGTCCACCAGGCGCTCCAGCTCGACGACGACGCCTTTGGCGTCCGCCATGACCGCCATGCGCTCTTTCCAGCCGGGCCATTCATGGCCGGAAGCTCGCTTCGGGCCATGAATAACATCCTCGACGCCGACGGCGCCGTGTCATCCGAAGGACCGCAGCGTCAGCGGAGGACCTGCGCAGCAGGTTGACACGGTGGCGGCGGTGGCGTTCCCGGCCTGTTCCTGGTGGAGTAAGATCGCGCCATTCGCGAGTCGCGCAAAATCGCATTTCGGATCGGGGCGGCGCTTTCGGTCCATTTGGCAAAGTGCCGCGAAAAGTAGTACCGCCCCTCGACGCCCGCTTAAAAGTCCATTAAAATCAACAGGTTGATTAGGGTGTGCCGTTGACGCGCAAGGAACAACGCCGAATCTCGGGAAAGAGTTCGCATGCGGCGCTTCCCTTTCGGCGCGTTAAGCTCGTCCGAAAGCCTGGAATTCCGCAGGATGATGTGGCCCTGCGCCGAAAGGGAAGCGCCGTATGCGAACTCGCTGTCGCGAACAACGACGTTGTTTTGAATAATTTTTCTTTAAAATCAAACGGTTGAATATGTTTCCAGGAAAGACTCAAATGACTCTCAGTCGGAATGCTGCCTGAGAAAACTCAGCACGCGGGCCCTGGCGGCGGGTTGATCTTCCGGTTCTTTCCAGCGCTCGATGAGTTCCGCGTTCCGCGCCAGGGCAACCACCTCCCGGGATGTCGATGACGGGTGATAGAGGTCGTTGCCGAGCAGCACCAGCAGCGGTGTCGTCACGCCCTCGACGAACTCGCGGGAAGCGCTGAACACGAAATCGCCGCCGTACATGGTTTCCCGGAAAGCCGCCAGGTCGCCTTCGGCGACATCGTCGCGCGCCTGCCGCAGCTCGTCCGCCCAGCCGTTGAACATGTCGAAAAACGCATTCCGGTTGTCGCTCAGGCCGATGGGCTGGAACATCACAGCCGAGGCCACCCGCTCCGGCGCGGCCTGGATCAGGCTCATGGCATAGGCGCCGCCGATGCACATGCCGGCCACGTGGAAACGGCCGATGCCCAGGTGGTCCATGAGCCCGAGCTGGTCCTCGGTGTACACGTGCCAGGAGTCGCCGGCGGACACCGGAGCCGACGAACGGCCGGCGTTGCGCTGGTCCATGGCAATGACGCGAAACTCGCTCGAGAGTTGCTCGACGGGGTGCCAGGGAGCGTTGGCCCAGACGGGAATGGCCGATTTCATTCCGCCGGGGGCGATCAGCAGGACCGGGAAGCCGGTACCGCTTTCCTCATAGTAGATGCGGACATCGTCGTTGACGAAATAGGGCATGGCAGACTCCGGTTCGCGAACGCGCATCATAGCAACAGCAGCCGACCGCCGGGCGGCCGGTGTGCCGGGTCCGCATCCGTCACCGGCTTTCGCCGCGCGGGCGTCGGAAGCTGGCGAGGGATGCGCGTCAGGTGTCGACCCCGCGCACCGAGCGCGAGAACAGGGCCAGCGCGGCGATCGCCAGCACGAACGCCGAGCCGGCGCAGATCAGCGCGACGGCGATGTCGTAGCGCTCCGCCAGAAAGCCGATGGGGATGACCCCAAGGGGCATCAGGCCGTGGGACATCATGTCGATGCTCATCACGCGCCCGCGCATCCGGTCGGAAACCCGAACCTGCAGAAGCCCCCGGTTGAGCGACATGTTCCAGGCGGTCAGCCAGCCGAACGCCGCCACCACGGCCGAGGCCACGAGGACGGTCTGCGCCAGCCCCACCGCCAACGTGGAGACGCCCCAGATCACGCAGGTGGCCAACAGCCAGCGGCCCTTGTGGCGCAGGCCGCCCATGCTGGCCATCGCCAGGGAGCCGAAGATCGCGCCCCCGCCCATGGCCGACATCAAGAGCCCGAGGTCCTCGGGCCCGCCGCCGAGGATGTCCTCGTTGAAGGCGGGCAGCAGGGCGTTGACCGGCATCGCGAACACGAACGGCACCACAGACAGCACGATCAACCCGAATATCGGCCGGTTGGCGCGCACGTACCGCATGCCGTCGGCGATGTCCTCCAGCGGGCCCTTGCCGTCCCGCTCCTTGACATTGCCGGGCTTCGACACCAGCACGGTGGTCACCGCCGCCACCAGGTACAGGGCCGCGATGATGAAATAGACGATGCCCACACCCCTGGCCGAAGCGGTGTCCCCGGCCGCCACCCAGGCGATCAGGAAACCCGCGAAGGCCGGCCCCACAATGCGCGAGACATTCCAGGCCGTGGTGGTGAGGCTCATGCCGGTGAAGATCAGCCGCTCGGGGATGAGTTCCGGCACGAACGCCTGGCGCGCCGGCACCGAAAGGGCCAGCACGGTGCCGTTGAGGGCGCCGATCCAGATGAAATCCCAGAAGGTGACGTTGCCGGTGTAGATGATGGCGGCAAGCACGACGGTGGCGGCGCTGTTCAGGGCCTGCGCGGCGATGATCACCCGCCTTTTCGGCAGCCGGTCGGCGATGACGCCGCCCCACAGCGAGAACAGCGCCATGGGCAGCATGAACGACAGGGTCACCCAGGCCAGGTCCAGTGCCGAGGAGGTCAGGGTGTAGACCAGCCAGCCCCTTGCCACCTGCTGCATGTTCATCGCGAACGATGCCGCGAAGCTGCCGGCCCACAGCATGCGGAAGTCGCGCATGCGCAGCGTGGAAGCAATGTCTCGGACGGCCATCGGTCTCCTGTTCCGGCAACTCGGGCGGTTCGCGCGAGTACCCCGGGCGCGGTGTGCGCGGTCAGGCGTTCCTGATCGTCAATCCGCCGTCGACCGGCAGCGTCACCCCCGTGATGTAGCCGGATGCCGGCAGCACCAGGCTCAGGGTGCCGTGCGCGACCTCTTCCGGGTCTGCGTAACGTTTCAGCGCCACGCGCCGGCGGGCGAACTCGCGCTTGTGTTCCTCGGGGATGGCCTCGGTCATGCCGGTGCGAATGGGCCCCGGGCAGATGCAGTTGACGGTGATGCCTTCGCTGCCGAGTTCCACCGCCAGCGAACGCGTGAGCCCGATGACGCCGGTTTTCGCGGCCGTGTACGGGCTTCCGAACTTGGTCGCGCCCAGCCCTTCCGTCGATGCGATGTTGACGATGCGCGGATGCTCCGCCCGCCGCAGGTGCGGCAACGCCGCGCGGATGGTACGGGTGTGCGCCGTCAACAGCACCCTGAGCGACAGGTCCCAGGCTGCCTCGTAGCCCTCGCCGTCAATCGGTGAGGGAATGGAGATGCCGGCGTTGTTGACCAGGATGTCGATGCCGCCGAAGTGGGCGGCGATTTCCCCGAATACGGATTCGATGGCGTCGCCGTCGGCCAGGTCCAGTGTCCAGCCCCGCACGGGCTTGCCCGCGGCCTCGATTTCGCCGACGACACGCTCGAGCGGTTCACCGTTGATGTCGATGGCCGCCACCCGCGCCCCCTCGTCGGCAAAGAGCTTGGCCGTGGCTTCCCCCATGCCGCTCGCCGCCCCGGTAACAATGGCGACCTTCCCTTTGATCGACCTGCTGAGCGTGGTGAGCGCCATCCGGTATCCTCCTGTTTTTCCGGCCTGCCGGAGCACCGGCCCCGGGCCGGGCGATGCGGATGGTTTCAAAGCCCGCACTACCCGTCAATGCCGGCTTTGTGCGCGTCGGATTTTCTTGTGCGCCCCATGGGCGATGCTTACAATGCGCGCCGCCGTGGGTCGTTAGCTCAGTTGGTAGAGCACCGGGCTTTTAACCCGTTGGTCCTGGGTTCGAGCCCCAGACGACCCACCATAAGTCTCCAGAGAGAGTCACTGTCGCACTAACCATCTGAACCGTAGAGCCTGCGCAGCTAGAATCTGTAAACGAGATCCAGTTCGACGAAGCTGTCGCGCCGCAATGCGTAGAGCAGGTCCGCCTCGCCCACGTTCAGCATCAGGACCGTCTCGAACTGCAGGGACCAGTTGTCGCGGAGCCTCCGGCTCAGCTCGAGGTAGACGAATCGGGAGTGGTAGTCGAGGTCGGTGAGCACGCCGCCTATCAACTCCGTGCCCCGCTCGTCATTGAACGCCAGGCGCGAGCCGAAGAACAGGTCGTTCTGAAATCGATTGGTCGCCCGTTTGCGCCGCCCATCGTAGTTCCACTCACTGAGCAGGCCGAGGTCCGCGCCCGACCCGAACAGGGAGTACAGCGTGTACTCGCCGCCGGCCACGAACGCCGAATAAGCCTCTTCGCGGCCGAGAATGTTGTAGGCACCGATGCGGCGGATCGCCTCCAGCTTGTACTGCCAGCTACCCGTGGTGAGCTGGGCGTCGAGGCCGAACTGCCGGATCGTGCGGTAGTGCGGAGCGAGAATCGGCCTGCCTGCACGATCGATGGCGGGCAGCAGGAACGGCTCGCGGCTGGTGCCGTCGAATGCGCTTATGCCGAAGTCCAGCGCCCCGACCGTGCCGCTGTAACGGGCGGCAACGTCAACGCGCCATTTCTTCGCCCCGCTCTCGTAGGTGGTGGCGTCCCGGTCGATGAGCAGCGGCAGGCGCAGGCGGCCGTGCCGCCCGGAGAAGGTGCGGCCCCGGTGCCCCGTGATGCCGAAAAGCTCGAACGCGCCCCAACCGCCGGCCCACGTCAGGTGGGCCATGAGCTGCCCGAGCCGTGCCTTCTCGTTCGGATGTTCGATGAGGTCGACCTGGTTGACAATGTCGACCAGATGCTGGGATTCCGTGACGCCCCAGAACACACGATCGACGCCCAACCGCAGTTCCCACTCGTTCGCGCCCCACTGCCCGACGAGCAGCGCGTACGCCTCGTGCAGGTCCGCATAGGTCCGTTTCGCGTCCGCCGCGTCGTAGCGGAAGAACGGCCGCACGGTCAGGCTTCGTCCCGCCCGGTCCTCGAGGTAGAGTTCCGGCCGCAGCACGAATCCGGTGGCGTGCGAGCGCTGGCCGGGATACCCGGCCGCGTCGGGATACCAGCGACCCTCCAGGCTGATGTCGCCCGTAAACTCGTGGAACGCGAGCCATGGCTCGACGTGCGGCTGCGCCGACCGTTCTTCCTCATGCCGCATCGCCGAGGCGTCAACCGCCGGTGCCGGAACGCGTGGGGGAGGGCTCTGCCGGCGGTGACTCGCCGGAGCCTCCTCCGTCTCCTGTGCAACCCCTGGCAGACTCCGTGCCGTCACGGCGTCCGGCGCCGGGCCATCTGTAACCTCCGGCCGACCCTGCGGCGTCACGGCCTCCGGCGCCGGGGCTTCTGCAATCTCCCGCCGAGCCTTTGGCGTCATGGCCACCTGTGCCGGCTGCGGGCCTTGCGCCCAGTACCATGCACCGGCGATGCCGACCTCCCTCGCTTGCGCCACGAGCGCCCGCGCCGCCGCTTCATCCGGGGTGTCGGTGGAAACGACGCGGTACAGCGGCCTGCCGTCTGAGTCCACGGTCGCCACAGCGAGCGGGACGTCCAACAGCCTGGCGATCCGGTCCTGCTCGTGCATGGCGTTGTCGTGGCTGCGGAAGCTGCCGAGCACGGCTGCGGCGCCCGCCACCGGCCGCGGCGTGGCGGCGAGCAGGAGGGCCGCGGCGACGACCGGCAGGAGTCGCGCGGCGGTGTGGCGGCGGAATCTCAGCGTGCGCGTCTCAGGCCGGTGGGAAGGAACTCGCCCGGCGTCACCGCCGCGCGGAACTCGTAGTCGCTCCAGCTCAGCATCGTGCTCTTGCCCGTCAGGTGGTTCACCATGGTCATCTCCGCCGCGTGCCAATAGCGGTCGACGTAGAGCTCGTAGTCGCGCACGACGAGTGTCTTCAGCAGGTCATCGCGCTGGTCGTAGTACTCGACCTTCCACAGCCGCAGCTCGTCGGTATCCTGCCAGACAATCTGGCGCCGATAGCCCGAGCGCGGGTCGAGCGGCGTACGCTCCACCACCGTGCAGGTCAACTCGCCGCACGCCTCGTCGCGCAGGTACTGGTAGTGAAACTGCTCCACCTCCGGCGGCGTCATGTCCTCGTAGGCGAATTCGCTGCCCATGAACGAACCCGAGCGGTTGGCCGAGTTGATGCGCTTCACGCGCTTCAGCGCCGGCAGGTACAGCCACTGATCGTCAGGGCCATCCTTGTGCCCATGAACCAGGAACGCCGTGCCGCGCACGTCACGCGGTTCGTCGAATACGAACAGGCTGCGGTCGCCGTCGCCCTCGGTTTCGAGCACCTTGACGCGCAGGTGGCGCCGGCTTTCCCGGCCCTGGCGGTTGCGCAGCAGCATCGTCTGGCTCGCCGTGAAGCTCTCGAACCCCTGCTTGCGCTCGCGCGCGTCTCGCGCGATCGCCAGCCCCCTGTTTTCCGCCGACTCGGGCTCACCGGCAAGGACCGGCGGCGCAGCCGCCGCCAGCCCAACGGCGCCAAGCAGCGCCGCCATGCAACCGATCCTGCAACCAATCCTGCAACTGGTAAAGAGAGGTCCGTTCATGTCTTTCTCCTGTCAAGGGCCATGAGCAGGGGCGGCAGCAGTAGAAAGTCGGCCAGCAGTGCGAACACCACGGTGATCGCCACCATCGTGCCGAGCGCGAAGCTCACCTCGAACCCGGACGACGCGAACACCAGGAAGCCGGCTGCGAGCACCGCCGTCGTGGTCCACAGCGCACGTCCCGTCGCATGAAACGCCGCGCGCACCGCCTCCGCCGCCGCGGCGCCGGTGCGGCGCGCGCGCTGGTACTTGGTCAGGAAGTGGGTCGTGTCGTCGACGATGATCCCGAACGCGATGGCCGTCATCACCGAGCCCGCGAGCCCCACCTGGCCCACGACGTAGCCCCACAGCCCGAACGTCATGACCGCGGGCAGGTAGTTCGGAACCAGGCTCAAAAGCCCCACGCGCCAACTGCGCAGCACCCAGATCAGCACCAGCGAGATGGCGCCCATGGCAAGAATGGTGGCGCGCAGCATGCTGTCGATGTTGCGCTCCGACAGGTGCGCGAACGTCATCGTGAAACCGGTCGCCGCGGTCGCAAGCTGCGGCGCGTTCTCCTGAAGCCACGCCTGCGCGCGCGTGTCGAGCGCGCGCTGCTCAGCCGAGGTGAGCCCGCCGCGCGCGGCCGCGGTGAGGCGCGTCGCCGACTTGGCGATGTCGATGCGGTCGTTCAGGTCCCTGCCGAACGGCAGCGACAGTTCGTAGAGCAGCAGGTACTGGCTCGCGAGTTCCGCGTCGTCGGGCAGACGGTCGTAGGCCGGGTCGTCGCCGTGCATGTTGCGGTTCAGCCGCCGCATCACGTCCGGGAACGCCTGTACGTGCCCGACTTCGGGCTGTTGGCGCAGCCACTCGGCGAACGCGTCGACCTGCCGGAGATACTCCGGATCCGTGATGCCGTGCTCGCGGCCCGCGTCCAGCGAGTACTCCCAGGACTCCAACCCGGTCAGGTGCTCGATGACGAAGTCCGTGTCGCGCCGGAACTCGTAGCGCTCGTCGAAGTACCGAGTCCAGTTGTCGGTGAACTCGATACGCCACACCCCCGTCGCAAGCGCGACCACCCCGAGCCCGACCGTCCACAGCAACAGGTGCCGCCGCCGGGTGATGAAGTCCGCCAGCGCGTCGAAGAACCCGGCGCCGCGCGCGGTCTTGGGCGCACGCAGCGGCAGCAGCGAGAGCAACGCCGGCAGCAGCGTCATGGAATACGCGAACGCGGCCAATACGCCGAACGCCACGAGGTTGCCGAGTACGTGGAAGGGCGGTGACTCGGAGGCGTTCAGCGTGAGAAACGCCAGCGCTGTGGTCACCGAGGTGAGGAACACGGGGTGCGCGTTCACGCGCAGGGACTCGACGATCGCCTCGCTCCGTTCCATGCCGTTGCGCAATCCGGCCAGAGCGGTAGTCACGACGTGTATGGAATCGGCGACCGCGATGGTGAGAACGATGATCGGCACGCCCGCGTTGACCGGGTTGAACACCGTTCCCACCCAGCCGGCCAGGCCCATGGTGGTGTTGATCGCGAACATCAGGAGCGCCGCGACGGCAATCGTCGCCACCACCGAGCGCAGGAGAACATACGTCACGAGGACGATGACCAGGAACACGACCGGGGTGAGTTGTTCCATGTCGTCCTGTGTGGCGTCCGCGAACGCGCGGTTCATGAGCACCTCACCCGTGAGATGGAACGTAGCGCCGCCGTCCGCCTGAGTCATTTCTTCGCGCCGCTCATCCAGCAGCGACCGCAGGTGATCGGTGATCTCCAGCACGGCCTCGTCGGTCTCTTCGGGTAGGGCGAAGTTGATCGTCACCGCCGCCACCCGGCCGTCCAGCGAAACGAGGCGGCCCGCGAGTTCCACCGAGCCGAGAGCGATGTCCTCGATGCGGCGGAGGTCCGCGTCGTCCAGGCTGTGCGCCCCCTCCACAAGCGGCGCCACCATCAGGTCGTCACCCACCGCCTCGCTGTGGCTGAAGTTCGTCAGGGAGTCCACGCGCGTCGCGTAGGGCACCCTCCACGCGGCCTCCGTCATCTCCTCGACAAGACCGAGCGTCTCCCGGGTGAACACCGTCCCGGTCGCGGGCGCGATGGCGATCAGGGCGTTGTTCGATTCCGTGTAGGTCTCATCGAGCGCCTCCAGGGCCTGGAGTTCCGGGTCGTGCTCGTCGAACAGCACGCGATGGTCGTTGGTCACGCCGATGCCGGGCACGCCTGCCGTGGCGGCAAGCATGACCAGCGCGGAAAGTGCCAGCACAAGCCAGCGGCGCTGCACCACCCAGGCAGCGTATCTGTCCAGCATGGTCACGCCCATGACGCCCTCCTTTCGATCGTTCACGCCGCGTGCCGCGGTGACGGGAAGGCTACCACGGGTTCGATTTCCTGGAATTCCAGTGGTCCGGCATCCGGTATGTCACGTTCGGGTCGTCGTACACGGAAATGTCCAGCATCTGGGTGAAGTTCTGCGAACGCACACCCTGCGCACCGGTCCTGGACTTTTCCCACCGCTGTTTCAGCCGGAAACCGAGCAACGTCCCGAACGTCCACATCTTCGGGAACCTCAATTGGTCGGCAAGGCCATGGCCGATCAGCGCCCGCGACAGCCGGTACGCGAGCTGCCTTACGCGTTGCTGTTCGGCCGTGTCTTCGATGCCGGCGACCAGCGGAACGGCGCCGATCAAGGCGTTCGCCATGGCCGCCGCGTCGGCATCCGGCGGTGGCTCGCACGCGCGTGCGATGTCGATGATGTGCTCCGCGTGCTGCCTGTCGGTGAACAGTATCTCCTCCGGCACGCCCATCACGTGCCCGGCGTAACGCCACACCTGCATCACGCTCTCCTGCTCCTCCTTGTTGAAGACCGCGCCGACCTGCGCGGCGTGACGCAGCAATCGCGCGGAGAATACGCTCGTCGCGAAACCCATGTGCGCGGCGCTGATCGGAGTGCCGAGATGGTCCTGGTCCCAGATCCCCGAGTTGGCCAGCAGTTCGCGCACGCGCGCGTGCACGAACCGCAATCGCATCGAGAGCTTCCAGCCATCGCCGTTGCGTTCGAGCCCGCCCGGGAAGAACACCTCCAGCAGGTGGCGGTTGTTCTGCATCAGGCGCCGCCGCGCCGAATCCGGCGTCAGCACGCGCCCTGTCATCGCGAACGACTTGGAGATCAACGTCGAGAACCCCTCGATAAGGACGCCGGCGACGAACGCTACCAGCACGTTGGTGCTGTATGCGTGGAAAGCCCGCCGCGCCGGGCGGTGCGCGTCGTAGTCCAGCCATGCGGGCGGCTCGCCGACCTCCTGGAAGAAGTTCCGCAACGCGATTGGCGCGTCCTTCAGTGCCGCGCGCTGGTCGATGCCGGCGCCGATGAATCGGTGCAGGTTATCCGGGTCCAGGTCGCGCAATTCCTCCATGACCGGATCGAGCAACGGATCGCCCACGCGCGTGTACTCGACATACTTGGCGGTGATCGAGGGATGGATCGCTTCGGCGCGGGGCAGCCCTTCGCGGTATGCCGACGGGACGTCCATCGTCACGTCTCCCACGTCCGCCAAACCGACGGCGGCATCACCCGCCACTCTACCTTTCCTGCAACTCGGCGAGGCGCTCGGCCGCGCGCTGGTGCAGGATTCGCTCATAGGCGTCGCGCGGCTCGATGTCAACCGCACGGCGGAGCAGCTCCTGCGCACGGGCACCATGTCTGCGGCGGTTGAGGTGCAGCAATCCCCGGCTGACTTCCGCGTACACCACGAGGTCTTCTCCGGCCATCTCCAGTGCGCGCTCGTAGTGTTCGAGTGCCGATTTTGCCCTGGCACCGTGCGTCAGGCGCGCGACCAGCGCGCCCGCCTGTGCGACGACGTCCGCATGCCATGAGCCGAGTTGCAAGCGGGCATGCACCATTTCCGGATCGAGTTCCAGGACGTCTTCGACGAGTTGGCGGGACCGGCCGACATAGCCTTCCCGGAAAGCCGCCATCGGGGGAATGCTCTGCGCATAGCGTCCTACGGCATGCGCCAGTTGAAACCGTACCCACGGGTCCGAGGGCTGCATCCGTACAGCCTCTTCGGCAAGCCCTATTGCGCGCCTGAGCACCTCCGGGCGCTCCGGCTCGGGTGCCACATAATGCGCATGGATCGACAGCGCGTCCGCGGCCAGTGCCAAACCGCTCGCCGTGCCGGCCGCCTCTCCGAGATCCGCGGCCACCAGCCAACGACCGTCCACAAACGCAGCACGGGCTTCGGCGGGTTCGCCCGTACCGAGGCCCACATCCGCCCCGCCGTACGTCGACGGAACCAGCAATACGAACGCGACTGCCGCCAGGACGCGAGGCCGAAGCAGCGACCTATGAATCAACCCCCACTTTTTACGGCGTAAACAATGCCCGGGCTCGCTGCCGACGTGGAAGCACCCATTGGCCGCATTGATAACCGGAACAGCCAGCGCAAGGCGCCGTTCCAACGCGCCAGGGTGCTTGTCGCGAACACCACGCCCCGCACTTGCCGGCGTGAGATCTTCACGGTGTCGCCAGTAGGGAAGCCGGGCTGGGCATGGATGCGCCGAAGCGTCAGAACCGCCAGGCCCAGCGTCCACAGGAGAAAACGCCGCACACCCGTCTCGCGGGGCGGTATCAGTAGCGTGTACTCGAATGCGTGCTCGAGGCAGCCACGCGCTCGATCCACGAGTTTGAGAATGCCGGCCTCGAAGTCGTGCCCCGTCCATTTGCCATCCGTCGACAGATCCACCCGGGGAAACGCGTCCCGCGGCAGCCAACAGACACCTCGGGCACGATCCTCCCAAAGATCCTTGATGATGTTGACGAGTTGCAGTGCCCGCCCGAAGTCGGCCGCCTGCGCTCGTAGGTAATACCCACGCTCGGCGATCTCGCCCGAATACTCGCAAAGCAACTCCGTAATGGTCTCTCCCACCACGCCCGCGACATGATAGCAGTAGCGATCGAGTTCCCGCACGGTTGTCAGACCGCGCGCTGACCCGTTGCTGAAGTCGGCAGTGCCCGCAGCCATGATCCGAATGCAGCGTTGAATTGCGTTTTGTTGCCGATGGCGCAGACTCCGCGTCAGCGAAACCACGGATGACGTTTTTCTCACGAGGTCGCGCTCCGCCGCACTGGTCGCGTCGGAAAGCAGCGGATGCAGCTCGGCTGCGAAGTCCGTTGCCGACGTGCGTCCAGCCACCACATCGACAAAACGCCCTAGAAAACGTGCCTTCTCCTCTGACGTGAGAGTTGGTTCGTCCTCCACCGTGTCCGCGATGCGGCACAGCAGGTAGGCGTTGCCAATCACCGTGCGCAACGGTTCCGGTAGCTGGGGAATGGTTAGCGCGAACGTGCGCGATACGCCGAGAAGCGCCTGGCGCTGAAAGGACAGCAGTTCGTCCCGTATCGGGTCGTAACCGGCGGGAAATCTCGTTTCGTTCACGGCCAACATTGGGTGATGCGACGTTCCCATGCAACAGATTCGTGTCTCGGCGGTCGTGCCCATCCAGGGCAATACCGATCCAGAGATGCGCGCTGTCGCGCGGCAGCCAGTCCCTTCCGGACGAGTTTGCGCGTGAGCCCGGGTCGCGAAGCCGAAACCGAGTCCGTAGGTGTACCAGCTCCGCGCAACTGCAGAGAGCCTCTTGCGCGTCCCCAAACCCCTGCGAGCCGTCCATTCTTGCGGGGTTCAGTCTGTTTTCAACGCGAAGTATCTCGCGTTGTTTCTCTTTATTCAATATTTAATTTTTCCCTTGACGCGCTTGTAGCACCCCATGATACATTCAATCAAGCTGTAGCAGCACCGTGGCGGCGCCCTGTGGCCCTTCGGCATGGCCAACGGGTGCATTCGGGTTATGCCGCGGGGCCAGCCAGACCGGTTGAACTTGCCCAGGAGACTTACCAACATGGCTTCCATCTCGAAATCCAAACCGGCACGCAGGCAGTGCAATGCGTCCCTGCCGGCCCCAGGTGCCGGCAGCTCGCGCATCCCCAACTTTTTCCGCATGAGCGTCACCGAGCGCATCGATGCCCTGCACAGCCGAGGCTACTTGAGCAGTGAGGATGTGAGCATGCTCAACGGGGCCGGTCCGACGTTGCGCCTGCCGATCGCCGACAAGATGATCGAGAACGTGCTGGGAGTATTCGGCCTGCCCCTGGGAGTGGCCCTGAATTTCATGGTCAATGGCCGAGACTATGTCGTGCCGCTGGTGGTGGAGGAGGCATCCATTGTCGCCGGGCTGTCCGGTGTGGGGCGAATCACGCGCCTGAGCGGCGGGTTCAGCGCGCATGCCACCGAATCGATTCTGATCGGTCAGGTGCAAGCCACCGGTATAACGAATTCGGCCAGAGCAAAGTCGGCGCTGTTGGACCGCCGGGAAGACCTGCTCGCGTTGGCCAACAGCCTGCATCCGAACATGGTCGAACGCGGAGGCGGAGCCCGTGACGTGGAAGTTCATGTACACGCCGGGCCAACGGGCGAGCCGATGGTCGTCCTGCACCTGCTGGTCGATACGCAGGAAGCAATGGGAGCGAACCTGGTCAATTCCATGTGCGAAGGGATCGCCCCCCTTGTCGAGTCGATCACCGGTGGCGAGGTATTGCTGCGCATCCTGTCGAATCTCACCGACCGGTCTCTTGCCACCGCCACCGTGCGAATTCCCCACCAGAACCTGGCCGGCAAGGGGTATTCCGGCGAGCAGGTACGGGACCGTATCGTGCAGGCCAGCGATCTCGCTCAGGTGGATCCGTACCGGGCGACTACGCACAACAAGGGAATCATGAACGGCGTGGATGCGCTTGCACTGGCCACCGGCAACGACTGGCGGGCCATTGAAGCGGCCGCGCATGCCTACGCTGCTCGAGACGGACGCTATCGGGCGCTGTCGAACTGGACCAGGAACGCGGATGGCGATCTGGTAGGCAAGATTGAGATGCCCATGAAAGTCGGCACCGTCGGCGGCGCCGTAAAGAACAATCCGGCCGCGCGAATCAGCAATCGACTGCTCGGTTCCCCCACCGCCGCCGATCTGGCTGGCTTGATCGCAGCCGTCGGACTGGCCCAGAATCTTGCCGCGCTAAGAGCACTCGCCACGTACGGCATCCAGCAGGGACACATGACCTTGCACGCTCGAAGCGTCGCAACCTCGGCAGGCGTACAGGACGCCCAGTTCGAAGCCGTCGTCGAGAGACTCATCGAGTCCGGCGAAATCAAAGAGTGGAAGGCGAAGGAAATCGAGCGCGATTTGAGTCGTACCATTTCCATGCCCGAACGGGCCGATTGCAGTTCCGCTTGCGGCAAGGTGATTCTGCTCGGTGAGCACGCGGTCGTCTACGGCAAACCCGCGATTGGGCTTCCCGTACCGCTGTCTGTCGAAGCGTCCGTACGCAAGGGCGGCGACCGCGTGAGGGTACTCGTTTCCCAATGGGGCTTGGATCGGCAAGTGGATCCGGCGGCAACCGATGGCTTCGACGGCGCCGTCAACGCGATGCTCGAGTCGGTGGATTTGCGCGGGGTGGGCATGACCCTCGAGGTAAATCCGCATATACCGCGTAGCATGGGCTTGGGCGGTTCGGCCGCCCTTGCCGTCGCCGTGGCTCGCGACTTGAGTCGCGAGTTCGGTCTGGGTTTGGATGACGAGGCGGTCAACGGCCTTGCGTTTGAATGGGAAAAGATGTCCCACGGCACTCCGTCCGGAATTGACAATACCATCTCGGTCGTGGGCAAGCCGATCGTTTTCGAAAACGACGGCAAGGCCGTCTTTCGTGAATTGTACCTGCCTGAACCCCTGCCGTTGGTGCTTGGCTTCACCTCACGGGCGGGCCTGACCGCTCGCGCGGTCGCACAGGTGCGCGCCGCCTGGAAGGCGAACCCGGCCCACGTCGAAGCGCTGTTCGATCAGATCGCACAACTGACTCGATCCGGAGTCAAGGCGGTCGAGGCAGCGCGGTTCGATGAGTTGGGCCGACACATGAACCTGTGTCACGGGTACTTGAACGCGCTCGGGGTTTCAACCCCGGATTTGGAGCAGCTGATACAGATTGCCCGGGACAACGGCGCCGTCGGTGCAAAATTGACAGGCAGCGGGGGCGGTGGGTCCGTGGTTGCCCTTTGCCCCGGCACGCAGGACCGCGTCGCCGCCGCCATGGAAAATGCCGGTTACCAAAGCCTCAACCTGCACCGAACTCCTAACAGAAGCGAGTAGGTACCGCGCACTCCGGCAAGGTCAATCACTCAAATCGGCCCACCGGTCCGGCCAGGATTCAACCGCGTTCCCATTCGTCAGGAATTGCTGGTCGAATTCACCTTCGACCTCGCACTCTACGAAATCGCAAATGGCAAACCTGTCGTTTGCGAAGTGTGCCACTACGCATTGGTCCGCCTGCGGCAGTTGATTCTCGGTTCTGATCCATCTCAGTTCGTTCAAATCGATCCACCACTCCGGCCAGGATTCAACCGCGTTCCCATCCGCCAGGAATTGCTGGACGAATTCACCATCGAACTCGCACTCTACGAAGTCGCAAACGGCTAACTTGCCGTTTGCGAAACGCCCGAGCACGCGCAAATCGACCGGAGGCAGTCGGTTTTCGGTTCTAACGAGACTCAACATTCGAATACCCTATCAATCCGTCGCTGGACCATTCAATTGATCTCCCGATGCACATCGTAAACCCATCATCCGTTCGCCTCACGGAGAAACTTGACGAACTCCACGACATGTCCCTTCATTCCGCCAACGTAAGTCAAGACGGGCCTCATCATGCCTTGTGTGGCAACGCACTATTGGGGCGGTACACAGGCTCGCGTTGCCACTGATCCAGCCCCCAACCTCGGACCGATTGTAGCGGGAAAACCTCCGCCGCTCATCCGCTCTCTCATCCTGGGTTCGCAGGTTGTCCCTTGCACGCACGCGCTCCGGGTGCCGGAGCGAGTGCTGTTAGCGGAGTTCTTGCGCGTACGTGCGGGCCAGGCCAGCGGCCGAGGTGTCGGGGTGTTCGGCGATGACGCGGTTCAGGTACTCGAGCGCGCGTTCGTTGTCGTTCAGGCGATGATGGACCACGCCCAGCTTATAGAGCGCGTCCGGCGCCTTGCCGTGGCTCGGGTACAGGGTAAGCACCTGGGCGAACGACTGCCGCGCCATCTCCACGTCTTCCATGGCCAGGTGCAGTTCCCCCAGCCAATAAAACGCATTGGGGGTGAACTGGCCGTTCGGATAGCCGGTAATCAGCCGGTTGAAGGCATCGGCGGAGTCCTCGTACCGGCCTTCCTGCATCATGTTGAAGGCGGCGGTATAGGCCTCCCGCTCCGGCGGGGCGGACCCGGCCGGGGGCAACGTCGGCCGGGGGGTGGAGGGCATTGAGGAGCCCTGCCTGCCGGGCGTTGCGGCCGCCGGCCCCTGGCCGCGCAGCGCCACCAGGCGCTGGTCCAGATCGATGTACTGCTGTTGCTGCTGGCGTGTCAGGCGTTCGATCCGGTACGCCTGTTCCTCGACCTGGCCCCGCAGTTCCCGCACTTCCTGCTGCAGTACCTGCAGGCGGTGGAAAAGCTCGCCGAGCCGTGCCGTATCGGCGCCCTGGGCGACCGCTCTTTCGCCAACCGCCGAGGATTCCTTGACCGGCACCTGTGCAACGGCGGCGCCAACGATGCCGCCGGCCAGGATGAGCGAAGTCAGTAACTGCACCAGGGCGGCCGGCCTGTGAGAGACGCCGCAGCCGACGAACAGGCCGCCGCACTGCGGCATTGAAAGTTTAGCGATAGATCATCACCGCGCGACGGTTGCGAGCCCAGGCGTCCTCGCCGGAACCGGGGTCGTCCGGGCGTTCCTCGCCGTAGCTCACGGTCTCGACCCGCGAGCCGGAAACACCGGCTGCCGTGAGAAAGCTGCGCACCGCGTCAGCGCGCCGCTCACCCAGGGCCAGGTTGTACTCGCGGGTGCCGCGCTCGTCGCAGTGGCCTTCGATCACCACCCGGCGGCTGGGATTGCCCTGCAATACCTCGGCATGAATCTGCAGCGCCTCGAGGTCGGACGAACTGATGACGGCGCGGTCGAACTCGAAGTAGAAGACCCGATTCAGCAGCCTCGTGGTGCCCGGTACGTAGGGTTGCATTTCACCATTGAATGCCGGCGGCGGCGGTGGCGGCGGCGGTGGCGGCGGCTGTTCCACCACGGGCGCCGGTTCCGGCGCGGGCGGCGGCTCCGGTGCCTGACTCTCGCAACCCGCGATCACCAGGCCCACAAGCAATAGAGCCAATATTCTGAATGGCTGCTGAAACATCTGTTTCTCCTATGCGTTCCTTACTGTCTTGTCTTCTGTGTTGTTTTAACGGGATACCCTGGCCGCCGAGCGACTCGACCGAATCAATCAAGCGTGTCGATAAACGGCGACCACGCGGGCTCCCGTACATCCCCGGACGACGACGGTAACCGATATTTCACCCGCCCATCGATCGAAACGACGGCAAGTATACCCCTACCCTGTTCCTTAGTCGCGTAAATTAGCATGGTTCCGTTGGGGGCGAGCGACGGCGATTCGTCCAGGCGCGTCTCGGTCAGAATCCTCAAGTCGTCCCGCTCCAGATCGAGCCAGGCCACGTGGTCGATGCCGTTGGCCCGATGCACGAAAACCAGGTGCGCACCGTCGTCGAGCAAGCGCGCCCTGGCGTTGTACGGCCCGTGGAAGGTGAGCCTCTCGATGAAGTTGGTGGCCAGTTCCACCTGGTAGATCTGCGGGCGGCCGCCCCGGTCGGAGGTGAACACCAGGCTCTTGCCGTCCGGCGTCCAGCTCGGCTCGGTGTCGATGCCGTGGTGACGGGTGATCTGGCGCAGGCGGCGGTCGCTCAGGTTCATCACGTAGATCTCGGGGTTGCCGTCGCGGGAGAGCACCAGGGCCAGGGTGCGGCCGTCGGGAGAGAAGACCGGCGAGCCGTTGATGCCGGGGAAACTCGAGACGAATTCCCGGCTGCCCGAAGCCACGTCCTGCAGGATGACGTTGGGGCGGCCCGTCTCGAAGGACACGTAGGCCACCCGGCCGGCGTCCGGCGACCAGCTCGGCGACATGATGGGTTCGTCCGACGACAGGAGCGTGCGCGACCGGGCGCCGTCGGAATCGGCAAGCTCCAGGCGATAGGTGGCGTAACTCGTGCCCGCGTTCTGGGCGAGCACGTAGACGATCCTGGTGGAGAACGCGCCCCTGATGCCGGTGATGGCCTCGTACACCACATCCGAGATGCGGTGCGCGAGGTCGCGCCAGGCATCGAGCGGGGCGGTGAGCCGGTCTTCCGCCATGAGCCGGCCATTGGCGACGTCGTGCAGTTCCCAGGCCACCGACACGTTGCCGTCGAATTCCCGGTCGACGCGGCCGATAACGAGATACTCGGTCTGCAGGATTCGCCAGTCCCGGAAGAAGACTTCGCTGCGCTGGGTGGGAAACGAGAGCATGTTGCGCCGCTCCACCGGCGCGAACTGGCCGCTGCGGGCGAGATCGAAAGCGACGATCTCGTCGATCGGGTCCTGACCGGCGAGTTCCGGGGCCTGCCGGAACGGCACGACGGCGATCTTCGTCTGCGTGTCGTAGCCGGCGTCGATGACGATCGTGTCGAGGCTTTCCTGGGCTACCGCTGACGCCGCAGCAAAAAGAAGAGCGCCTGCCACCGCGAGTATCGCTTGCAGGGAACAGATTTTCAACTGATTGTTTTTGATGGGTTTTTTCAAACGTATCGGATTGCGGAACAGGCGCTTCGATCCGGCTCCGAGAGTGGGCATGCGGTAC
>JAPPHD010000180.1 GCA_028821125.1 Gammaproteobacteria bacterium | reverse complement strand
GACACTTGGGGCCGAATCCGATCGGAAAATCTAGGATCTTGGTAAAGATGGGCTAGCAGGTCCTGCCCCGTGTGTCGGAGCGCTGAGGTGCAAGGAACAGAAACCCGCTGGGAGTAGGTGTGCGGTGCGGACATCCGGCACCTTTAAAGCACCCCTGCGCCCTGGAATTCCACCACAACGCGTCCGCTTGGCGTGCCGGATGTCCGCACCGCATGCCCACTCTCGGAGCCGGATCGAAGCGCCTGTTCCGCAATCCGATACATTACAACAAACCCAATAAAAACAATCAGTTGAGATTTGTTCCATGCGAGTACCGAACCCGGCGCGCCGGGACGAGGACACGCAAGCAACAACGCCGAATCTCGGGAAAGAGTTCGTATGCGGCGCTTCCCTTTCGGCGCGTTAAGCTCGTCCGAAAGCAATGAGTTTCGCTGGACAATGTGGCCCTGCGCCGAAAGGGAAGCGCCGCATGCGAACTCGCTGGTGAGATTGACGATATTATGTTAAATAGAAATTTCTTTAAAATCAAAGGTTTGCGATTTGTTCCATGGAAGCCGGGTCAGTCACCTGCAGCGTGATAGCGCAGGTATTCGTTTTCGAAAACAAGCGACGCAGGGTCCTTCAGCCGGTCGATGTAGAGCCTGCCGTCGAGATGGTCGAATTCGTGCTGGAAGACGGTTGCGAGGAATCCCTCGAGTTCCAGGTCCTGGCGGGCGCCTGATTCGTTCAGTGCGGTGACGCGGATCTGCTGGGGGCGTTCGACGAAGCCGCGCAGTCCGGGCACCGACAGGCAGCCCTCCCAGTTGCCGGCGGTTTCGGGGTTCATGATCGTAACTTCCGGATTGATGAACACGGTCAGCGGCATGGCGGGAACGTCGCCGTAGCGGGTGGCGCCGCCGGTGATCTCGACGATCGCCAGGCGCAGTGACTCTCCCACCTGGGGCGCCGCGAGGCCGATGCCGCCGTAGTCGTGCAGCGTGTCCACCATGTCGTCGATCAGGCGCCCGAGCGGGGCGGTGCCGATTGCCTTGCGCGGGACCGGCCGGGCAACCTGGCGAAGGGTCGGATGCCCCATGCGGATGATTCTTCGTATGGCCATCGGGCTCGCCCCGGCAGTGGTTTGCTAGAACCCTAGCCGCTTGCTGAACGCGTGCCAACCGGCATCGGTCAGCACCGCGTCCAGGGGCACGTCCCAGGCTGCGGCGGGCAGGGTTGGGGCGTGCTGCACCTCGTGGGCGACGCCGATCAGCAGCGGACGGAGTGTGATCGGCACGGCGCCGAAATGCCGGTCGTAGAATCCGCCGCCCATGCCGAGCCGGTTGCCGTTGCCGTCGAAGGCGACCAGCGGGGTGAGCACGACATCGAGGGAAAGCGTGGGCACATGGCGCGCGCCCGGTGCGGGTTCGTCGATGCCGAACCTGTTGGCGACCAGCGGCGCCGCGGCATCGTAGGCAAAGAAGTCCATGCCGCCGTCCCGCCTGATTACCGGCAGTGCGAGGCGTTTGCCCATGAGGCGCAGCCGCGTGAGCAGCGCTTCGAGATCGGTTTCGCCGTCAATGGCCAGGAAGGCGGCGATGCGTGAGGCCCGCCAGGCGAGGGGGGAACGCAGGAAGTGCCGGCAGATGCGTATCGAGTGGCGCCGCTGGTTGGCTGCCGACAGCGCCCGCCGCGCCTTGCGGTATTGCCGCCGAAGGGCTGTCCGGTTCATGGCTGCGCTTCGTTCATTCGTGAATGGTTCCGGCCTGGCCGGATGGCCCGGATGGCCCGGATGGCCCGGATGGCCCGGATCGCCGGGAGGAGCCGCATGCCGGGCCGGCGAAGCAAAGTCTCCCGATAATGCCGCTGATGGATGGCCCTGAACCGTTGTGGTTCAAGGCGGTGACCCGGGCGGCGCCTAAGGCTTCCCGAGTGAGAGTTCTCTCACGACGGGCTGGCACACCGGCAGCAGCGCCGAAGCCTCCTTTGGTTTCTATAACGGCTCAAGGACGACACCAACTGGCGCGCATTCCAGGAGACTGCCGTCGAGTATATCGAAACCCGGGCGAATTGCAGGGCTTGACATTCGCGCGATTCTGGCGCGATATGGTTCGGTTTGATGCCGCTCCGGCGGGGCATCGGCCAACGGCCCGATCGTTCAGACGGCTTCGGGCGAACCCTGTTCCTCAATCACCTGCTTCAGCTTTTCGGCCAAGAGGTCGATCCGCTCTTCAGTCTGTTTGAGCCGGGACTCCGCGCCGAGGTACTCGTTGGCGATGTTGAGGGCCGCCATGACGGCCACCCGGTCGAGCCCGATCACTTTCCCGGAGTTCCGGATGGACTGCATCTGCCGGTCGACGTAGCGGGCGGACGCCTTGAGGGCGTCGACCTCGCCCGGCGCGCAGGCGACTTCATAGTCCTTCTCCAGAATGTTCACGATGACGTTCGTTGTGGTATCGCCCATGACTTTTCTCAGTCCTCCTCCAATCCCTTCAACCGGCCGATCATGGCCTCGACCCTGGACTTGGCCAGTTCGTTCTTCTCGATCAGGGCGGCCCGCTCGGCTGTCCAGTTCTTCTGCTGCAGCTTGAGGGCCCGGTTTTCCCGCGCCAGTTTGAGATTGAGTTCGATCAATTCCTCGACGCGACTCTCGAGCGCGCCCCATCCCGATTCTGTAGTGCCGGCCATCGAGTGCATCCCATGCTTCATGCGATAGTGTGGCTGGAAATCGAAACCTTGTGAAGCGAAACCCCGCCCAGTGCCGGAACCGACCGATCCCGAATTGACAGTTGGTTCCGGCATTGGTTGCAGGCGATGCGAGCCTTGTTAGCATATCCGCAGGCAACCGGTGCCCCGGACGTGACGGAGCGATGAACCCTGAAGCAATTGGCCGCGACGAGTATCGGCACCGTCGCCGCCGGCTCATGGAGAGGATGCCGGCGGGTGCCGTGGCCCTGATTCCGGCGGCCGACACCAAGGCGCGCAGCCGCGATGTCGACTACCTTTTCCGCCAGGACAGCGACTTCTGGTACCTGACCGGATTTTCCGAGCCCGGCGCCCTGCTCGCGCTGGTGCCGGGCCGGGACGACGGCGAAGCCATCCTCTTCTGCCGGGAACGCGACGAGCGATTCGAACTCTACAACGGCGAACGGCTCGGTCCGGAGCGGGCAGCGGACGTGCTGTCCGTGGATCGGGGCTTTCCGGTGAGCGAGATCGCATCGGTCGTTCCGGGATTGCTCGAAGGCGCCGCGAAGGTCTGCGTGACACTGGGGGACTATCCGGACTTTGACCGGGATTTGCTGAAGTGGGTGTCCGGCATACGCGCACGGGAGTCCGGCGGCGTTGTCTCCCCCGGGGAGTTCATCGGCCTGAAATCCCTGCTGCACGAGGAGCGGCTGATCAAGTCCCCGAATGAGCAGCGCCTGCTCTTCCGGGCCGCCGAAATCAGTGCCGATGCCCATCTGCGCGCCATGCGCGCCTGCCGGCCGGGCCTGAGCGAGATGCAACTGGAAGCGGAACTGGTGCACGAGTTCATGCAGGGCGGCGCCCGCACGCCGGCCTATCCGCCCATCGTCGGCGGCGGCGCCAATGCCTGCGTATTGCATTACACCGCCAACGACGCGGAACTGCGCGACGGCGACCTGGTGCTGATCGACGCCGGTTGCGAACTCGAGCACTACGCCGCGGACCTGACCCGCACCTTTCCCGTGAGCGGGCGGTTCTCGGGTGTGCAGCGCGCCCTCTACGAGGTGGTGCTTGAAGCCCAGGAGAAAGCGATCGGCGAGTGCGTGTCGGGCGCGGACTTCAATCGGCCGCACGAAGTGGGCCTGCACGCCATGATCGAGGGCCTGGTGTCGCTGGGGCTGCTCGACGGCAGCCTGGAAGAGATCCTCGAATCCGGGAGCTACACCGCTTTCTGTCCACACAAGAGCTGTCACTGGCTGGGGCTCGACGTGCACGATGTGGGCGGCTACCAGGTCGACGGCCGGTGGCGGAAGTTCCGGGAAGGGATGGTGCTTACGGTGGAACCGGGCCTGTATGTTCGCCCGGACATGGAAGGAGTCGATGCCGGCTGGAGGGGCGTGGGCGTGCGTATCGAGGACGATGTGCTGATCGCCGCGGACGGTCCGGTGGTCCTCACGGCGGGGGCGCCGAAGCAGGTGGCGGAAATCGAAGCGGCGATGAACGGTGCCTGACGGGCCCGCAACCATGCTGCGTGCGTCGCCGGGCCGGTTGACCGATGCCCCTTGATCCGGTGGATGTTCTCATCGTCGGCGGCGGTCCGGTGGGCGCCGCCGCCGCTCTGGGGGCGGCCGGTCTCGGTTTGAGCGTTGCCGTTGTCGAACGGCGCCGCCCGCAACGCGGCAATGGCAGGCTGGGCATGGATCTGCGTACCGTCGCCCTGGCCCCGGCCACCCGGGTGCTGCTCGAGGAACTGGGCATCTGGGGAGACCTCGCTCCCGCTCCCTACCGGTCGATGCGGGTCTGGGAGGAACGGGGCGCGGCGGAAATCCGGTTCGAAGCGGAGGAGGTGGGGCGCACGGAACTCGGCTGGATTCTGGAGGTCAGTAGAGTGACAGCGGCGCTCTGGCGCCGGCTTGAGGATTGTTCCAGGGTCACCTGCCTGATCGGCGAGCCGCTTGCCGGTTTCAAACCCCGGGTTGACTGCGTAGAGGTTGGCCTGGGCGGCGAAACGCTGCGCGCCCGCCTGATTGTCGGGGCGGACGGCGCAAGCTCGGCGGTCCGCGAAAAATCGGGTGTCGGTGTCCGGGAACTGGAAACGGATCAGATGGCGATCGCGACGATTGCAGTCACGGCGGAACCCCACGACGGGGTCGCCCGCCAGCGTTTCCTGCTGGACGGGCCGCTGGCGCTGCTGCCCGGCAACCACCCGAACATCGTGTCGGTAATCTGGTCGCAGCCGGCGGAACGCGCGCACAGGCGGGTACGGCTCGACGATGCCGGATTCGGTGCTGAACTGGAGCGTGCCGCCGGTTTCGGTCAAGGCGAAGTGGTCGAGGTCGATGAGCGGGTGGCCTTCCCCGTGTCCCAGATGATCGCGAACCGGGTCAATCCCCATCCGCGCGTGCTGCTGGTCGGCGATGCGGCCCGGGTCATTCATCCGCTGGCCGGGCTCGGAGTGAATCTCGGATTCGAGGATGTGGCCGGCTTGCTGAAGGTGTTGGAGCGGCAGACGAACGGAGATCCGGGCGCCGACGGGCTCTGGCGCGCCTTCGCCCGGCGGCGCAAGGCGCGCGGTGTGGCCATGATGGGGTTCCTGGCGGCCTTGCGGGCTTTCTACGGCATGCGGCAACCGCTTGTGCACTGGATAAGAAACATGGGGGTGCGGCTGGTGCATCGAACCGGGCCGGTCAAGCGGCAACTGATCCGGGAAGCGATGGGCTTCGGCCCGGTTGCGGAAAAGCTGCGATGAACAGGAAGACGGCGCTCCATGCAGAGCATGTCGCCGCGGGCGCCAAAATGGTCGCGTTCGCGGGCTGGGACATGCCGCTCAACTACGGCTCCCAGGTCGAGGAGCATCACGCGGTTCGCAACGGCGCCGGTGTTTTCGATGTTTCGCACATGACCGTCGTCGATATCGCCGGCCCGGGCGCCCGGGGCTTTCTCCGGCGTCTGCTGGCCGGGGACGTCGAACGCCTGGCCGAGGTGGGCCGCGCCCTGTACACGACCCTGCTGAACGAAACCGGGGGCATCGTCGACGACCTGATCGCATACCGCATGCGGCAGGGCTACCGGCTGGTGGTCAACGCGGCCACCAGGGACAAGGTGCTCGACTGGCTGCGAACGCGCGTCACCGGCGAAGTGACCGTCGCGGAGCGGGACATGGCGATCCTGGCGGTGCAGGGGCCGGAGGCCATCGCCTGTTGCGAATCCGTGGGTGTCCTGCGGGCCGCGGTTTTGCCTGCGCGATTCAACGCCGTGACCGCCGGGAACCGGACGATCGCCCGAACCGGCTACACGGGCGAGGACGGGCTGGAGATCATGCTGCCCAACGAGGAAGCTCCCGCGCTCTGGCGGGGGCTGCTCGGCGCCGGTGTCCACCCGGCGGGCCTGGCGGCGCGCGACACCCTGCGGCTGGAGGCGGGCCTGAACCTGTACGGGCAGGACATGGACGAATCCGTCAGCCCGCTGGCCGCCAATCTCGGGTGGACCGTCCACTGGAATCCGCAAGAACGGGACTTCATCGGCCGGCGCGCCCTGGAGCGGGAGCGCTCGGCCGGCGTCGCCACGAAACTGACCGGCCTGGCGCTCACCGTCAGGGGCGTGATGCGTCCGGGCCAGCGGGTGGTTACCGAAGCCGGTGAAGGGGCGGTTACCAGCGGCCTCTTTTCGCCCACCTTGGGTTACAGTATCGCCCTGGCCCGGCTGCCCGCGGAGGCCTCTCAAGCGGCGGATGTGCTGATCCGCGACAAGCCGCTTCCCGCGCGCATCGTTCGCCCGCCGTTCGTCAGACGCGGCCACGCGGAATGAATGCCGCCAACCTCTTGAATTGCGATCGATCGAGGAGCCCATGAGCGAAACACCGAACGAACTCAGGTATGCCGAAACCCACGAGTGGGCCCGTGAGGAGGACGGCATCGTGGCCGTGGGCATCACCGACCACGCGCAGGATGCGCTGGGGGATGTGGTCTATGTGGAACTGCCGGAACCCGGGCAGTGGGTGGCCGCCCGGGAAGAGGCGGGGGTGGTCGAGTCCGTGAAGGCGGCATCGGACATCTACGCCCCGGTCACCGGCACGGTGGTCGCTGTCAACGAGCAACTGGAGGACGCCCCGGAGCTGGTCAATCAGGATCCCTACGGAGACGGCTGGTTTTTCAGGATCGAGCCGGACGATGCCGCCGAGCTGGGCGAACTGCTGGATGCCGATACCTATGCCGAAACCTGCGCGGCGGAAGACGAGTAGGCTGACGGGGTGATGCCCGAAGCTCGGCCTGGCAACCGTGTCCGGGTGCCGACTTGACTCGTTTGACCGCCTGATCCGCGAACGACGGGTCCGCTAACGAGAGGAATAGACGAAGACATGCCCTTTATCCCGCACACTCCGGAGGAAGCCGGTGCCATGCTGCGCGAGATCGGCGTGGCGGACATGGAAGCGCTGTTCGACGAGATTCCCACCGAACTCCGTTCCGATGCACTCGAACGCGTACCCCCGGGGATGAGCGAGATGGCCATGCTGCGCTGGATGGCGGAACGGGCCGGCAACGGCTCCGGCCTCCTCTGTTTCGCGGGAGCCGGAAGCTACGATCACCACATTCCCGCCGCCGTCTGGGACCTGGCGCAACGGGGTGAGTTCATGACCGCCTATACGCCATACCAGGCCGAGGCGAGCCAGGGCACCCTGCAGGTCATCTTCGAGTACCAGTCGATGATGAGCGAGCTGACGGCCATGGAGGTTTCCAACGCCAGCGTCTACGACGGCGCTTCCGGGCTCGGGGAAGCGGTGCTCATGGCGGTGCGCGCCAACCGGCGGGCCAGGGGGGGAACCGTGCTGCTCGCGGAATCTGTGCACCCGCACTACCGGGAGGTTGTCGCCAACATCGTCGGCAACCAGGGGGTCAAAACCCGGACACTGCCGATGCGCAGCGGCGCCGTGGACGTCGCCGCGCTCGGGGAACCGAACCCGGTGGCGGCCGTGGTCGTGCAGCAGCCGAATTTCTTCGGCCTGCTGGAACAGGTGGACGCCATAACGGACTGGGCCCACGAGCGCGGCGCCCTGGTGATTGCGCTGGTCAACCCGATGGCCCTCGCGGTGCTGAAACCGCCGGGTCGATGGGGTTCGCAAGGGGCCGACATCGCCTGCGGAGACGGTCAGCCGCTCGGCGTGCCCATGGCTTCCGGCGGCCCGTCGTTCGGCTTCCTGTGCTGCCGGAGGGCGCTGGTCAGGCAGATGCCCGGCCGCCTTGCCGGCCGCACCCTGGACCTGGACGGCAAGGCCGGGTACACGCTGACGCTGCAGGCCCGGGAGCAGCACATCCGGCGCGGCAAGGCCACGTCGAATATCTGCACGAACCAGGGCCTGCTGGTCACCGCGGCCACCATTCACATGGCGCTGCTCGGCGCCGCCGGTCTTGCGCAGGTGGCTCTGGGCTGCCGGAACAACACGCGCAACCTGGTCGAGCGCCTCACACGGATTCGCGGGGTCGAAACCCGGTTCGACGAGCCCTTCTTTCACGAGTGCGCCGTCGATCTGCCGAAACCGGCGCAAACGGTACTTGAGGCCCTGATCGAGCACGGTGTGCTCGGAGGCGTCGCGCTGGGCGGTTACTTTCCCGACATGGCCAATACCCTCCTGGTCTGCGCCACGGAAAAGCGGACAGGGGCAGATATCGAAACCTACGCCCGGGCACTGGAAGGGGTGCTGGCGTGACCACGATATTCGATATTGCGCGCACCGGGCGCGGCGCCAGGGCACAGTACCCCGGGGAACAGACCGCCCCGGCACAAGCGCCCGCGACCCGGCAGGTACATGCGGCCGGCCGCGACGGGAGCGGAACCGGGGAGCCGGGGGACGGGCTGGCGGGCCTGCCGGAAGCCCTCATTCGCGAAGCGCCGCCCAACCTTCCGGAAGTGTCGGAACTGCAGGTGGTGCGCCACTACACCAACCTCTCCGCCCTGAACTTCTCCATCGACGGCCACTTCTATCCGCTGGGCTCGTGCACGATGAAATACAACCCTCGGGGCGCCCATCGCGCGGCGAGCCTCGCCGGATTTCAGGACCGGCATCCCCTGACGCCGGATAGTGCCAGCCAGGGGTTTTTGGGCTGCCTGTACGAACTGCAGGAAATCCTGAAGGACATCACCGGAATGCAGGGCATGTCGCTGACGCCCATGGCCGGTGCGCAGGGGGAGTTTGCCGGCGTCGCGATGATCCGCGCCTATCACGATGCCCGCAACGATACGGAGCGAACGGAGATCCTGGTGCCCGGAGCCGCCCACGGCACCAATCCCGCCACCGCGGTCATGTGCGGCTATCGCGTACGGGAGGTGGCGCTGGACAGCTCGGGCGACATGGACGTGGAAGCCCTCAAGGCGGCCGTCGGCCCGCACACCGCGGGGCTCATGATGACCAACCCCTCCACCTGCGGCCTGTTCGAGCGCAAGATCGGCGAGATCGCCCGTATCGTGCACGATGCCGGGGGCCTGCTGTACTACGACGGCGCCAACCTGAACGCGATTCTCGGCAAGGCCAAACCCGGCGACATGGGCTTCGACGTGCTGCACCTCAACCTGCACAAGACCTTTGCCACGCCGCACGGCAGCGGGGGGCCGGGCGCGGGGCCCGTGGGCGCGAACGAGCGCCTGCTGCCGTACCTGCCGGTGCCCATGGTGGGCCTGGAGGACGGGCGCTATCGATGGCTGACACGGGATGATCTGCCCGGCAGCATCGGGCGTCTTTCCGGGTTTGCCGGCAACGCCGGCATCCTGCTGCGGGCGCTGGCCTATTCGCTCATGCTCGGCCGCGAGGGAATGCGCCGGGTCGGCAGCTTCTCCACGCTGAACGCCAACTACCTGGCGGCGCGGTTGCGGCGGGCCGGCTTCGACCTCGCCTATCCGGATCGGCGGGCAACCCACGAATTTGCGCTGACCCTTTCCCGGCAGGCGAAAGCCTGCGGCGTCTCCGCGATGGACTTCGCCAAGCGGCTGCTCGACCATGGCGTCCATGCGCCGACGACCTATTTCCCGTTGCTGATCCCGGAGTGCTTCCTGATCGAACCGACGGAGACGGAAAGCAAGGATGAACTGGACCGTTTCGTCGATGCCATGACGGCGATCGGGAAGGAGGCGGAGCAGGATCCGGACCGCGTCCGGGGCGCCCCCTACAGCCTGCCGGTGCGCCGGCTCGACGAGGTGAAAGCGGCCCGCGAACTGCACCTGACCTGGAAGCCCGGGCCGAACGACTGAAACCGGAGTCCGTCGCCGGGGCTTTGGGGGCCTTGCAGGGCCTTGCGGGGTCTTTCAGGCCAACCTGCGCTCGAGTTCGTCGACGCTGTCGACAGGCAGCGAGCAACTCAATCCGGAACACACGAACGCGACCGGGGCCGGCCCTTCTACCGCCGGAAGATAGCTCGGTATGTCCTTGGCGTTGACGGGAATGCCGTATACCTTGCGCCAGGGGCGGTAACGCCCGGTGAGCGCGGCGCGCCATTCACCAAGCGCCTCGCGGGAGCCGCGCACGATTACCAGCTCGCCCGGATCGAGCTGTTCCTCCAGGGCCGTCAACAGCGTGCAGTGCCCGGCGGGATAGCGCTCCATCATGGGCCTGGCGGCATCGAGAGCGCCGGCGGCGGCCTCCAGAAAGTCGGCATTGCCGAAGAGATGCCCGAGACGGGCAAGGGCCTTCGCGGCCACGCCGTTGCCGGGCGGCTGGGCATCGTCGGTGGTTGGTTTCGGGCGGTGGATGAGTTTTTCGGCCTGGTGCGCCGTAAAGTAGAAACCGCCTCTGTGTTTGTCGCTGAAGTTCTCGATCAGGGCGGCGCCGAGTTCCCGGGCGAACCGGGCGTCGACATCGCGCCACTCGGCCCGTAGCAGCACCAGCAGCGCATCGAGCAGGTTGGCGTGGTCGTCCAGGTAGCCGCGGTGCCGGGCCACCCCTTCCTTCCAGGTGGCGAACAGAACGCCGTCGCGCCAGAGGTTCTCCCGGATGAAGTCGACCGCCCGGGCTGCCGCCTTCATCCACGCGGGTTCATCGAGCGCCACCGCCGCCTTGGCCATCCCCCGGATCGCCAGTGCGTTCCACGCGGTCAGAATCTTGTCGTCGAGGCCCGGACGCACCCGCCTGGCCCGTTCCTCGAACAACTTGCGTTTCGCGCTCGCGAGCAGCTTGTCGGCCTGCTCCGGTTGCAGCGAAAGCCGTTGCACCACCGAGCGCCAGGCATCGTAGCGGTGCAGGTTCCACCTGCCCTCGAAGTTGGCGGGCTTGTCGATGCCGTACAGGGTCTCCACCACCCCGTATTCGTCCGGCGTCAGAAGCCTTCTGATCTGCTGGCGGCGCCACAGGTAGAAGCGGCCTTCCTCGCCTTCGGAATCGGCATCGAGGGCGGCGAAGAAACCGCCTTCGGGGTGGTGCATCTCGCGCAACAGCCAATCGGCGGTTTCCCGCACCGCTCCCTCGAACAGCGCATCCGGCCCGAGCAGCAGCGCATCGGCGTACAGGGAGAGCAGCTGCCCGTTGTCGTAGAGCATCTTCTCGAAGTGCGGCACCATCCACTTCCGGTCGGTGGCGTAGCGGCAGAAGCCGCCGCCGAGGTGGTCGTAGATGCCGCCCCGGGCCATCTTCGTGAGCGTCGTCATCACCATGTCCAGCCCGGCGCCGTCCCGATTGCCCGCCCGGCCCCGGTATGCCTGGTGGCGCAGCAGCCGCTCCAGGAGGGCGGGCATGGGAAACTTCGGAGCGGACCCGAATCCGCCCTCCCGCCGGTCGTACTGCTCTTCGAGTTGCCCCCTGGCCCGGTCGATCAACGCCTTATCGCCGAGCCCGTTGCCCTCGTCGGCAGGTTGGTCGATGTGGCTCAGGGCTTCCACAAGGCGCCGCCCCTGTTCGGTGAGATCGTCGCGCCGGTTCGCGAACACTTCCCGGACACGCAGCAGCAGGTCGGCGAACCCGGGCAACTGGAAGCGGGGCGATTTCGGGAAATAGGTTCCGGCGAAGAACGGAACGAGCGTGCGGGGGTCGAGGAACAGGGTGAGCGGCCAGCCGCCGGTCTGCCGGGTCAGGAGCTGGTGTGCGGTCTGGTAGACCTTGTCCAGGTCCGGACGTTCCTCCCGGTCGACCTTGACGTTGACGAAATGGGCGTTCATTACCGCCGCGGTGGCCGGGTCTTCGAAGGATTCGTGCGCCATGACGTGGCACCAGTGGCACGACGAGTAGCCGATCGACAGCAGGATGGGCTTGCCGGATTCCCGCGCATCGGCCAGGGCCGCCTCGTCCCAGGGCTGCCAGTCCACCGGATTACTGGCGTGCTGCAGCAGGTAGGGGCTGGTCTCGCTGGCCAGTCGGTTGCTCATCGAGGCACCTTATCATGCTCCGGGCGGCGTCCCGGAGGCACTGGCGGCCTGCGGGCGAGCCGCTTCGAACCCGTTGCCGCAGCGCGAGCGTCCGCCGGCCGGGAAGACGGTTCGACGGTACGCGCCGGGTTGGTATTTCCGGCACGATTGAGGTTCAATCGGCCTGCTTTTCGATGGCGGACATGGGGGAACGTTTGGTAGATGCGGACGGCTACAGGCCGAACGTCGGTATCGTGGTGGCCAACGGCCGCGCCGAGGTTCTCTGGGCGCGCCGTGTCGGCGGCCGCGATGCCTGGCAGTTTCCGCAAGGCGGCATTCTCGACTCCGAAACGCCGGAAGAAGCCCTGTACCGGGAGTTGTACGAAGAAGTCGGCCTCGAACCGGACGCCGTGAAGCTGGTCGCGAGAACCCGGGGATGGCTCAGGTACCGGTTGCCCGAGCGGCTGCGCCGCCGAGACTCCAGCCCTTCGTTCGTGGGGCAAAAACAGAAATGGTTCCTGTTGCGCATGCTCGGGGACGACGGTGACGTACGCGTGTCCCACACCGGGAAACCGGAGTTCGATGCCTGGCGCTGGGTGAGCTACTGGTACCCGGTTGGCCAGGTGGTGGCGTTCAAGCAGCAGGTCTACCGGCGGGCGCTCAAGGAACTGGCCCCGCATCTGACGGTTTGAGGCTCCGGTGCTAACCCAGCTTCAGCACATCGTTCAGGAAGTCGCCGGCGCGCCGTCGCTGCAGGAAGCCCTGGGGGTTATCGTCCGCGAGGTTTGCGATGCCCTGTCCATCGAGGTTTGCTCGGTCTACCTGAAAACGCCTGACGGCCAGAATTACCTGTTCGCCGCCAATGCGGGCCTGAATCCGGATTCGGTGGGCAAGTCGACCATCGAACTGGGTGAGGGCCTGGTCGGGCTGGTCGGCGAACGGGCGGAACCGATCAACCTTTCCTCGGCGAGCGACCATCCCAGTTTTCACCTGATGCCGGAGCTGGGGGAAGAGCCGTTCAACGCCTTTCTCGGCGTGCCGATCGTGCATCACCGGGGCACACTGGGCGTTCTGGTGGCACAGCAGCGCGAGCCGCGGCGCTTCGATGCGGACGAAGAGGCGTTCCTGGTCACCCTGGCGGCCCAGCTTGCCACGGCAATCGCTCACGCGGAGGTGGCCGGGGGGATCGACTCGCTGCTCGATGCCGACCATGCGGTCAGGGATTTCCGGATCGGCGGGCTGGCCGGCTCGCCGGGCATCGCGCTCGGCACCGCCACGGTCATGCAGCCGGTCACCAGCCTCGACGACGTTCCGGACCGGGAAGCCGCCAACGTGACCGTGGAGCTGATGCTGTTCGAACGGGCGGTGGGCACGGTGCGCGGCGATATCCGCCGCATCAGCGAGCAGTTCTCCCAGAGCCTGCCCCGGGAGGAACTGGCGCTCTTCGATGCCTATCTGCACATGCTCGACGACGAGGCCCTCACCGGCGACGTCCAGGAGCGCATCCGGCGGGGCGAGTGGGCCCAGGGTGCGCTGAAGCACGTGATTCGGGAACACATGGCCCGCTTCGAGCAGATGGAAGACTCCTACCTCAAGGAGCGGGCGACGGATGTGGAAGACCTGGGGTTGCGCGTGCTGGCCTACCTGCAGGACATCGGCGCGCGCGAGCGGGACTTTCCGGAGAAAACGATACTGGTCGGCGAGCAGATCACGCCCAGCATGCTCACCAATGTGCCGTCCGAGCGGCTGAAGGGAATCGTTTCGGTGCGGGGCTCGGTCAATTCCCATGTCGCGATACTGGCCCGAGCGCTCGGTATCCCCGCGGTGATGGGCGCCGTCGACCTGCCCATTTTCCAGGCGGACGGCCAGTCGCTGATCGTCGACGGGTACTATGGCGAGGTCTATGCGAACCCGTCGGACGAACTGACGGACGCTTTTCGCGGATTAATGCAAGAAGAGCGCGAGTTCGCAGAAGAACTCGACGATTTAAAAGAACTTCCGTGTATTACCCTCGATGGTTGGCGCATCCTGCTGTGGGTGAATATTGGCCTGACCGGCGACATTTCCCGCTCGCTCGACCGGGGCGCGGAAGGCATCGGCCTGTTCCGCACGGAAGTGCCGTTCGTCACCCAGGACCGGTTCCCCACCGAGGAGGAACAGCGGGAGCTGTACCGGGAGCACATGGAGGCGTTCGAGCCCCGGCCGGTGACCATGCGCACCCTCGATGTGGGCGGCGACAAGGCGCTGCCTTATTTTCCCATTGCGGAAGACAATCCGTTCCTGGGCTGGCGCGGCATCCGGGTGACGCTGGATCATCCCGAAATCTTCCTCATACAGGCCAGGGCGATGCTCAAGGCCAACGCCGGGCTGAACGGGATACTGCGCATCATGCTGCCCATGGTCTCGAGCATGTTCGAAGTGCAGGAGGCGAGGGCGCTGGTCGACCAGGCGCACCGGGAGGTGGTGGAGGAAGGATTCAGCGTCAAGCCGCCCCTGATCGGCGTGATGATCGAGGTGCCGTCTGCCGTCTACCAGGCCCGGGAACTGGCCAAGCGGGTGGACTTCCTGGCCGTGGGTTCCAACGACCTCACCCAGTACATGCTGGCGGTGGACCGAAACAACCCCCGTGTGGCCGAGCTGTACAAGGACATTCACCCGGCCGTGCTGCGTGCGCTCCGGGAAGTGGCCCGCCAGGCCCGGGCCCGGCGCAAGGGCCTGGGCATCTGCGGCGAACTCGCAGGTACGCCGATCGGAGCGGTGCTGTTGACGGGCATGGGCTACCAGGTGCTCTCCATGAACGCCACGAACCTGCCCAAGGTGAAGTGGGTACTGCGCAACATCAAGCGCACCGATGCCCGGCGAATGCTTTCCCGGGTGCTGAGAATGGAAACCGCCCAGGAGATCCAGGGATACATGGAGCGCCAGCTCATCAGGGCGGGGCTCGGCCGCGTGCTGCCCAGCCACCAGGACCGGGTCCAGGCGGGGCTGGAGTCGGAACGGATTTCATAGTGGCTCTCGGGTCAGGCCAGCGCAATCCTGTAGTCGACCTGCTGCAGGGCGCTGCCTCTGGATGCGTAACCCTGTTCCGAAAGCAAGATCTGGTCGCTGCGACAGATGACCGCGGTGCTGGCTCTCGTTCCGTAGTCCTCGCCGACGATGAAACAGGGCGCAATGCGCCGCTCCCAGGCGAGCGGCCGCCCCCGGTGTGGCAGCAGCTCTTCCGAAGGTACGGTGTCGTCCCTGAGCGACTCGATCAGCGCGTCCACCGTGGGGCCGTCCTCGACCACGCGTTTCAGCCGGCTGATTCCTTCCACGACTTTCGGCCAGGAAACGCCGAGTTCGGCATTTGTCAGGCCGTAATAGCCGGGTTCGAGCGCCTGGGTGGCGCCTCGATTCGAGGTACAGATCAGGTCGTCGCCGTCCCACAGCAGCAGGTTGAAACCCGGATAGTCCGGGCCATTCAGGCATCGGGCGTAGTCTGCCGCGGAAGCCTTGCCACGCAGGAAGTCGCTTGGCAATGCACCGCGGGATTTCGCATGTGCCGCTCTTTCCCGGCCGACGGCGTCGTCGGTTGGCGGGGGGCTTGAGGCGCTCAGGACCGATTGAAGTGAGTTTTCAAGCCCGGTCACGGCGAAGTTGGTGACCGCCGCGAATCTGCCCTTTCTGTCAACGCCGAGCCAGGTACCGCCGGCTGTCGTGTCACGACCGGCCAGGAGGTTGGGGGCATCCGGCCAGAAGTGTGCGGATTGCGCGGGCCGGTCGTAGAATTCATCCCGGTTGGCCGCGACGATCAGCGGGGCTTCGGGCAGAACCCGGTACGCGAGCAGGATGAGGCACATGAGAACGCAAGGGAGAAACGGCGGTGCGGCAGTATAGTGGGTTGATTCCGGGTTGTCCCTCGATGGCGCCCGCACCGCATCGGGGGCCTCTTTCGACGTGGATCGCGGTATTCCAGGACGCGGTTCAGGGATTGCGGGCATCGGGCGGCGCCGGCTGGCCGCAGTGGCAGTTTTTCGGGAGCTGACCGGTGCACTATCCATCCATCGACCCCGTCATCGTCTCGATCGGGCCGCTCGCGCTGAGGTGGTACGGTCTTGCGTACCTGGCGGCTTTCCTCCTCTGCTGGTGGCTGGGCAACCTGCAGAGCCGTCGTGCGTTCCGGGACTGGACCCGTCCCCAGATTGCCGACCTGGTGTTCTACGGCGCGGTCGGGGCTGTCGTCGGCGGCCGTGTCGGGTACCTGCTGTTCTACTCGGTCGAGTCGTTTCTGCGCGATCCGCTGGTGCTCATCAGGATCTGGGACGGCGGCATGTCCTTTCACGGGGGCCTGCTCGGCGTGGTGGCCGCCATGGCCTGGTTCGCGCGCCGGACGAACCGGAGCTTCTGGCAGGTGGCGGACTTCGTGGCACCGCTGGTGCCCCTGGGCCTCGGCCTCGGGCGCCTGGGGAACTTCGCGAACACCGAGTTGCCGGGCCGCATGACGGATGCGCCCTGGGGCCTGGTCTATCCTTGCGGCGCCGATGCGGTGCGCAGCATCAACGTCATGTGCACCGGCGAATGGGAAACCTTCGCCCGGCACCCCTCGTCCCTCTACCAGGCATTCGCCGAGGGCGTCGTGCTCTTCGCGCTCCTGTGGTGGATCGCCGCCCGGCCTCGTCCGGCGGGCGTGGTCGCGGGCGCCTTCCTGCTCGGCTACGGCAGCCTGCGCTTCGTCACCGAGTTCTTCCGGATGCCGGACGCGCACATCGGCTTCATCGCCTTCGAGTGGCTCACCATGGGCCAGTTGCTGTCGCTACCGATGGCCATCGTTGGTATGCTGGTGACGGTGTGGGCATTGCGCCGTTTCCCCGCCGACCGATCGGCCAACGAATCCTCAACAAGGGCATGAAACAGTACCTGGACCTGTTGCGTCACGTCAGGGACGAGGGCGTTCATCGGGGCGACCGGACGGGCACCGGCACCCGCAGCATCTTCGGGCACCAGTTGCGCTTCGACCTGGGCGCGGGCTTTCCGCTGGTCACCACCAAAAGGGTGGCCTTTCGACTGATCGCGCACGAGCTGCTTTGGTTCCTTTCGGGCAGCACCAATATCCGCTACCTCCTCGACAACAACGTGCACATCTGGGACGAGTGGGCGGACGAAAACGGCGAGCTGGGTCCGGTGTACGGCTCGCAGTGGCGCTCCTGGCCGGTGCCGGACGGCAGGAGTATCGACCAGATCGGCCGGGTTCTGGCGAGCATCCGCGAAGATCCGGACTCGCGCCGGCACATCGTCAGCGCCTGGAACGTGGCATTGGTGGACAGCATGGCGCTGCCGCCCTGTCATACGCTCTTCCAGTTCTACGTGGCGGAAGGAAAGCTCTCCTGCCAGCTCTACCAGCGCAGCGCCGACCTCTTCCTCGGCGTGCCCTTCAACATCGCCTCCTATTCGCTGCTGACCATGATGATCGCCCGGGTGAGCGGCCTGCAGCCCGGGGAGTTCGTGCACACCTTCGGCGATGCGCACCTGTACGACAATCATCGGGAACAGGCCGATCTGCAGCTCTCCAGGGTGCCGCTGCCCCTGCCGACGCTCCGCCTGAATCCGGAAGTCACGAACCTGTTCGAATTCGGTATCGACGACTTCGAACTGCGCAACTACACCTGCCACGAAGCCATCAGGGCGCCCATCGCGGTCTGAGCGGCCGGCGGCGGCAGGCGCGCATCGGTGCGCGAATGAGTGTGCCTCATCGCGCTACGCGGGATGACCCCGATGACAACTGTCGGACGACGGGATACGCTTGACTTCGCGAATCGCCGGGGTCCTCGGGAGGCGCGAACAGGAAACGTGCGGGACAACCGTCGCACAGATGGGCAAAGCATCAGAATACATCCTGACACTTCATTGTCCTGACCGACCGGGCCTGGTCTTCGCGGTCAGCCAATGGTTGATGGGGTATCGTTGCAACATCGTGGCAAGCGATCAGTTCGGCGATCTCGATACCAGGCGTTTCTTCATGCGAATCCGTTTCAGCGGAGAGGTTGCACTCGACGTTCTGCGCAGTTCGTTCACGGCTGTCGCCGCCGAGCACTCCATGACCTGGAAGCTCCATCCATCGGATTACAAGCCAAAGGTGCTGGTCATGGTCTCGCAGTACGAACACTGCCTGGCGGACCTGCTGTATCGTGCGCGCGTCGGCGACATGCCCATCGAAATCGTCCTTGTCGTTTCGAATCACACCGTCACGCGCTACCTGGTCACCGCCTTCGGCATCGACTATATGCATCTGCCAATCACAAAAGAGACGAAGGCCGGGCAGGAGAAGAAAGTGTTGGCCGAAGTAGAAGCACGCGGGGTCGATTTCGTCGTGTTGGCGCGCTATATGCAGATATTGACCGCGGAAACCTGCGCGGCTCTTCCGGGCCGGATCATCAACATCCACCACTCGTACCTGCCGAGCTTCAAGGGCGCGCGGCCCTATATCCGTGCCCATGAGAGGGGCGTGAAACTGATCGGGGCGACCGCGCACTATGTCACTGCCGATCTTGACGAGGGTCCGATCATCGCGCAGATTACCGAGCCGGTCGATCACCGGCAGACTCCGAACGACCTGGTGGCCCTCGGCAGCAACATCGAGACGCAGGTGCTTGCGCGCGCCGTGCGCTACCAGGCGGAACACCGCGTGTTGCTGAACGGCGCCCGCACGGTCGTCTTTCAATAGAGACAACGCATCCGCTGCCCTCGGCCAGGATCGCCGACTGCGGCAGGTGGCGGTGCGGAATGTGATGCTGTCCAGCCCAAGGTTGTTGTTCCATTACTCCACTAGCCCGACTTCCGCAACTCGGCCGAGATCGAGTCGAATTTCACCATGATT
>JAPPHD010000055.1 GCA_028821125.1 Gammaproteobacteria bacterium | reverse complement strand
GGCCGGCGGATGGGGCGGCAGGTCGTCCGCGGTGGCCTGCTGGGCGCCAACAGAAGCAACGCTCAGAAAACAGGTGAAGGCGCGCACCAACACGGCGCGAACGTACTGCGGGTTCGGCCGGGCGCAATTCTGCATCGGCTGCTCTCCACGCAACGAATTGGAGTCTGAAGCCGAGTCGATCCAGGCGCAAGGATGTGTCCGTAATCAATTGCCTTTTTTCGTGTTGATATCATTGATTTTTGTCAAGTACGACGCGCTCGTGTGTCCAGACCGAAACCGGGCGATCCAGGACTGTCTTCGAAGCGCCTCATGACGACGGGCTCCACCGGGCGTCGACCGCGGGCTGGGCACCCTCATGGAGCTTGACTGAATCCCGACCAACCGGCGCGACAGGCTCCCCGCCCGTGTACCCAGTGGGCGCCGATTGAGCGAGCGCCACTAACGGTAACACCCCGTCCGGCTACAATCCTGAAACGGAGCAAGCCACACCTTGATTCACGAGCTCGGTTTCCGCACTACACACGAGGCACCTGGGTGCTTCAATCCGTCCAATGTCACGGACCGCCCCAGCGTCCTGAAGTTGTCCAATTACGCTTCAAGTACTGCCTATAATCCCCATTCGCAGCTTCATGTTTCCCGCCTTCTGTGCCCCGACCAAATACGATAGGCGCCAATGCGTGCGGTACGTCGCGTATGAGAACTGGACCCGATACCGGGCCCGCGTGCACGGCAATGGATGCGCTTACTTCACGCCTGTCCGTCTACGACGGGCCAGCGAAGGCGATGTCGGCGCCAATGACCGCTGGCACGCTCTTGGTGATTCCCGCTCCCCCGACCAAGCGATGGCGACAGCTCGCCACCGCTTTCGATCTGACGTCAACTACCAGATCGCGTGCTGCGGACGCTTTCTTTCACGCTGACCGGAAATCGTTCGTGCCGATCGTATGCCTGGTACTGAACCATCGATTTCGGAAATCAGCCCTACACCCCATAGTTACCACGACTGTCACGATCCCTGACATGAACCGGCTCTGGATTACGTCCAGGACTCGATGATCCAAGTGATTGGTCTTGCGTCGACCCAAGGACATCCGTACTGTGGTTATCAGTTGCTACCAGCCACATATTCCGGTGCATGCCTTACGGGTTCAGGCCGGGTAGGAGGGGTCGTTGCCAAGCCCCTCCTACGCGGCCCCCGATTCAGGTTGCACTCGGAATCTTCGGGGTGCTTTCGTTCTCCCGATTTCGACGATGCCCGAAGCAGTACCAGGGCTGGACAATCACCTATAACTATATGAAAATAAAGGAATTAACGTAAGTGTGTTGCTGTTTGCGCGTCAGCGTCGCGGCAAGCGGCTAGTTAAGGCGCTCCCGCGGCCAGAATTCGCGCACCTCGTCATCGAGCCCGGTCATTTCCCAACGAATCAGTGAGATCGGCAGACGGCCTGCCGCCATGAAGGTGTCGTGGAAGTCCTTGAGGATGAAATCGTCGCCCAGTTGCATCTTGCGGTCGGCCAGCAGGTGCTGCATCTGCAGCATGCCCACGGTATAGCCCAACCCGTAGCCCGGTGGCCGCCGCAGGTAGATTTCCGCATCGACCCGGGCGACGTCCACGTCGAGCCAGGGGGTGCGCTCCCGCCACCAGTCGACAACTTCGTTGACGGTCATCTCGTTGGTCTGCAACCAAACGTCCGCCGGCACCCGGGCGGCGCGGAAGATTCCGAAAATGTAGATCAGTTCCCGCACCCGGGGCATGTCGTCGATGACGCCCGCGTTCATCATCCCCTCTTCGAGGTAGACGCCCCAGCCCTCGGCGCGGGCGCCGCTGGTGATCTTGCCGCGAATGGGGTGCGTGTTGTTGCGCTCGACCAGGCCGTCGAAGCGGTGGCCGGGAATGACGGCGTGGAGGTGGTCGGGCGTGGGATTCCTGTATTGCACGTGTTCCCAGAAATTCGGCCCGCCCGGGCGCACGATCCAGGGGACATTGGTGTCGAGTTCACCCACGTACTCGGGAATGGTGATCACTTCCTTGTCCACCAGCCACTCGCGGATGCGCTTGTCGGTGGCGGCGATGCGCGCCTCGTATTCCTCCCCGGAGCCCGGGAGCTCGATCTTCGGCAGATGCCGGTTGCGGTGCTGTTCCAGCGCCAGCACCGTCCACAACCGGTCGAGTTCCCGCAAGCCGAGCGCCACGATCCGATCGGTATCGTAAGGCATCAGCTTCACGTGCTTGAGATACCAGTTGAAGTAATCCTCGCCGACGCCCCCGAGGCCGGTCATCTCCGGCCGGTTTTCGATGAGCCAGCCGTTCAGCGCCTCCACGGATTGCTTCGCCTCGGCAACGGCGTCGAGCAGTTCGGGCTGCTGCTCCGCGGCGCGGCCGGCCAGGTCCGCATACCAGCCGATCACTCCCGGGGGCGGCGGTGACCGGTACGGAAACCCATGGCCCACGCCGTCCGCATTGGACAGGTTGAAGATGGCGAGATCGGCGTAGTCGGCGGCCACCTCGGTGAGGTTGTTCATGGCCTGTTCGGCCAGCAGCGACACCGCCTTGAGTTGCACCTGCAATTCGCGCGTTTCGTCCTCGGCCAGCGGCAGGTCGGCGAAGGTCAATCGCAGCATGCGGTCGACGTAGAAGCCGGGGTCGCGCGACCAGGGCCGGGTCACCTTCAGGGTGAACTCGTACTGGTCGAACCGGGACCGGACCGCCAGGTAGTCGACCTGCTGGACCAGCGGCCAGTCCACCACGGCCATGTCCTCGAGGCGTTCCTGGAAAGTCTCCATCTTCGCAACGCGCGCCGCCACGGCATCGGCGCCGTAGTCCGGATGCACGTCCGCCGCCGCACCGGCGATGTCCCGGTTCGGCCGGTCGCCGCTTGCGCGTTCGGGATCCTGCCAGGCAAGGAATTCCTGGAAGAGCGCCACCAGGTCATCATAAGAACCCGAACCGTCAGGCATGCCATCCAGGCGGGCAGCGGCGGCAAACGGCGCCAGTATCCAGAACAGGATGGCCGTCGCGGCCATGCGTCCAACGTTAAAACCAGTCATTCCCTTTAATCCTCCCAAATCGCCTCCCAAAACGCGTCGGCGACTGTCACGTTCCGAGCGAGCCGCGGTCCGAGCGAGCCGCGACCAAGCAAAAAGATGGGCGAACGCACCTTTGAAGTCAATAGATTTGGGCGCTGTGCGAACTCCAATTTTCTACAACGCACATGTGTGAAGGCTGGGTCATCTGGAAATATTTATATTTTTCATTAGGTTATGGGAGGAACCAGACAATTCTCGGCAACGGGAACGCGTCGAAACTCCAGCAGTTTTCCCGGATTTGCAATCTGCGTTGCCGACTGCGCACAATTGTTCGTCGAACGACCGGCCCGCCATGCCTCGAACCGGCACCGGCCGTTCGTTCCGCAGGCTATTGGTGAGGGAAGGCATCGGCCGTGCATGACCTGTCAGACAAGTCCATCCTGGTGACGGGTGCCTCGAAGGGGATCGGCGCCGCGATCGCCGCCCGGCTCGGCGCGGCCGGTGCGCGCCTGGTGCTGCATTACGGTTCTGACCGGCGCGGCGCGCAACAGGCGGCAGGCGATATCGGCAACGACCGGAAAACGCTGATCCGTGCCGACTTCACCGACCGGAGCGCGGCTGACGTGCTCTGGGACGAAGCGGAACGCTGGGCCGGCGATATCGACGTGCTGGTGAATAACGCCGGTGTCATGCTCTGGGGCGGCGGATTCGAGTCCCCGAACGCGGACTGGGACCGGGTATGGGACGAATCGCTCGAGGTCAACCTATTGGCGCCGGCACGCCTGCTGCGCCGGGCCGTCGGGCACTTCCTCAAGAAAGGAGGCGGCACCATTGTCACCGTATCGAGCTGGTCCGCGCAACGAGGCTCCACCAATCCGGACAACATCGCCTACGCCGCCTCCAAGGCCGCGCTTCATGCCGCCACCCAAACCGTTGCGCGCGCCTACGCGGCTCAAGGCGTTCTGGCCTACGTCGTGGCTCCCGGTGTTGTCGATACACGGCTTTCGGAACAGTTCGCCGCCACCCAGGGAGGCGCTGAAAAGCTCGCCTCGGGGCTGGCCATGGGCGAATGGGTGCCGCCTTCGGAAATTGCGGAACTGGTGGCCTGGCTCGCCAGCGGCCGCAGCCGTCATCTTTGCGGGGCGACCCTCGATGTCAATGGCGCCAGCTATGTTCGTTAAGCCGGCCGGCCGTTTTTCGTCCACGCTTTTCCGGGGATCGGGAACGCTGCAGAATCGCTTCACGGCGATCTGCCTGCTGGCTGCTCTATTGGCCGGGCTTGCCGCGCCATCCGCTCTGGCCCGCGACCTCGACGAGATCATCAGCGACGGCACGATCCGCATCGGCGTCAATCCGAATTTCCCGCCGATGAGTTCCTTCAGCCTGACCAATCAACTGGAAGGCTTCGATATCGATATCGGCAACCGCATCGGCAAGGCCCTGGCGGTGGACGTGGAGCTCGTGACCACCGAAACGGCCCAGCGGGTCCCGTTCCTGGTCTCCAACCGCATCGACATCGCGCTCGGCGCCCTGACCCGCACCCCGGCGCGGGCGAAGCTGATCAGCTATACGCTGCCGCTGCATTCCGAAACCATGGGCGTCATCACCACGGACAAGGCTGGGATATCGTCCTGGAAAGACCTGAACAGCGAGGATTTCACCCTGGTGAACATGCGGGGAAACCTGTCGGTATCGCTGCTGAAGGAACGGCTACCGAAGCCCCGCGTGCTGCTGGTGGACGGCAACGCGGACACGATCCGGGCCATCGCCCAGGGCCGGGCCGATGCCCTGGTCGAGAACGTCGACTTCTTCCTGCGGTTCACGAAGAACTACCCGAACGTGCGCTGGCAGGTGCTCGATGACCCGATCCACGTGGCCTGGTGCAGCATCGGCGTGGGCAAGGGCAACTACGAATTGCGGGACTTCCTCAACATTCTGCTCTACGACCTGCATTCCTCCGGCTACATCGACGAGACCTGGCGAAGATGGTACGGAACGCCCATGGCGGCGCCGCTCGAGCCCGACCCAACTTTCTGACCGTCGATCCTCCCGGCTCGCGAACTCGTAGGGCATGATTGACCGTTAGCTCGTAGCCGACTCCGCTCGATGGACTACACCTTCCAGTTCTCCGAGGTATTCGCCGAGCTTCCCTACCTGCTCGGAGGCGCGGTGGTGACCCTCGAGATCGCCTTCATCTCTTTCTGGGGCGGCGCGGTCATCGGTCTCGGGGGGGCGCTGGCCAAGGTTTACGGCGGGCCGGCGCTGAAAAAAACGGCTTCCACCTATGTAACAGCGCTGACCAACACGCCCGCCCTGGTGCAGATCTTCCTGCTCTACTACGCCCTGCCCGATGCGGGAATTCTGCTCGGGTCGATGACCGCCGTCCTGATCGGCCTGGTGCTCAACGCCGGCGCCTACCTGACGGAGATCATCCGCGCCGGCATCGTCTCGGTCCGGCCCTCGGAGATGGATGCCGGGGTGACGCTCGGAATGTCCCGCCTGCAACTCGTGCGCTACGTCATGCTGCCGCATACCGCCAAGACCATCTACGCGCCCCTGTCGAATTTCTTCGTGTGGCTGGTGCTCGGCAGTTCCCTGGCGGCGCTGTTCGGCGTGGAGGAACTGACCGGGCGGGCAATCAACGTCAGCACGGCGAATTTGCGCAGCATCGAGACATTTGCCGTCGTGGCGGTGATCTACGTCGTTCTTACCGTAATGGCGAGCGCATCGCTCGCACTGGCCGGCCGCCTGATGTTCCGCGTCAGGGCGAAGGTGTTCTGATGCCTTCCCGCCGCCACCATCGCACGACGCGAAGCGCCGCTGTGGGTTCGGAACGAGACCGGGGCGCCACCTTGCCGGGCGCCATTTGCACCGCGATGTGCATCGCGATATGCAGCAAGGTGCGCTGATGCTGGACACGGTCATGCAACAGGCCCCGGCTTTCTTCAATCCGCACAACCTGGTGTTCATTCTCCAGGCCATGGGCCGCACTCTCGGCATGACCATCGTCGGCTGCACAACCGGCTTCGTACTGGGCATGGCCATCGCCGTGCTGCGGGGCTCCAGATCGGTTCTCCTGCTGCCGCTGCGCCTGGTCGCCATCGGTTACGTGGAGGTCTTCAGGCGCATTCCCTTCCTGGTCATCCTGTTCATTGTGCTGTTCGTGATCGAGCCGCTGCTGCCCGGCACATCGCTGCTGGGCATCGCCACCATTTCCGTCTGCCTGCTGTCCACGGCATTCCTGTCGGAAATCATCAGGGCCGGGCTCGAATCGGTGCCGGGCCGCCAGATCGACGGCGCCCACGCGCTGAACTTCAACGCCCTGCAGACCCTGGTGATGGTCACCCTGCCCCAGTCCTGGAAGGTCATCCTGCCGCCCGCGGCCGCTTTCGTGGTGATGTTCGTCAAGGACACCTCGCTCGCTTCGCAACTGGGCGTCATCGAACTCACCTTCGCCGGCAAGATGCTGGTGAACCGGGGCTTCTCGCCACTGCTCGGCTTCGGGGCCATACTGGTGTGCTATTTCATCCTGTCATACCCATTGAGCCGCGCGGCGGCTCGCCTGGAGAAACGGCTTGCCGCATCTTGAAATCGTCAGCCTGTCGTCACGGTACGGCTCCGAGGAGGTTCTCAAGGAGGTCAGCCTGGCGGCGGACCAGGGCGAAGTGCTGAGCGTCATCGGACCGTCCGGGTCGGGAAAGAGTACGCTGTTGCGGGTGTTGATCGGCTTGACGCCGCCGAGCGGCGGCGAGGTGTTCATCGCAGGAGAACGGGTCGACTACTCAAGCCGCCGCAGCCTCAAGGGCCTGCGCGGGAAGATGTCGATCGTCTTCCAGGAATACAACCTGTTCCAGAACATGACGGTCATGCGCAACGTCACCGTCGCGCCGATCAAGATCAAGAAACGCCCCCGCGAACAGGTCGAGCGGCAAGCTGAGGCGTTGCTTGCAAAGGTGGGCATGGCGCACAAGCAGGATGCCTACCCCGAGGAACTCTCCGGCGGACAGCAACAGCGCGTCGCCATCGCCCGGGCGCTGGCCACCAATCCCGAGATACTCCTGTTCGACGAAGTGACCGCCGCACTGGACCCGGAGCGGGTGAACGAGGTGCTCGAAACGATCCGCGGACTCACCAACGAAGGCATCACCATGATCATCGTCTCCCACGAGATGGCATTCGTTCGTGAGGTTTCAACGCGCGTTGCCATGATGGACGAGGGACGGCTGGTCGAATGCGGGCCGCCGGCGCAGATATTCGATGCGCCCAGGCAATCCCGAACCAGGGAATTCGTTTCTTCCATACTCCGGCACTGAGGGGCAATCCGGCCCTAGCCGCACCTATTCATGAATAAACTACTGCGGTCGTCAATAGCAGCGAAAACACAGGGCGTGCTCCCGCCGCGTGCTCAACGTGCTGTAAGCACGCCTCCGCGCGCTCTGGTCCGCGCCACCCTGCGTTTTCACTACTCTTGCCAACCTCGCTACGTCCATTCATGAATAGGTGCGGCTAGCAGGGGACCGGGAGCCGGACAGTCAGGCGTCTTCGCCGGCCCGGGCGCCAGCCGGAATACCGAGCACGTGACTTTCAACTACGGCCAGACGGCCGTCGATCGTATCGACCTTGATGTCCAGTGCTTTGACGTCGGCGGTCAGCGAATCCACTTTGGTGTCCAGGGCTGTCACCTTGGAATCCACGGCTGTCAACTTGGAATCCAGGGCTGTCACCTTGGAATCCAAGGCGTTCATGCCGGTTTCCAACACTCCGATCTTGTGGTGCATGACTACCATTTCCGAGCCCATCGTGGCCATCCGGGCTTCCACTGCCTTCAAATCGCGCCCCAGGATCTTCAGATCGGCGCCGAGGGCCTTGATGTCGTCCCTCTGCCATCCGGCCACGGTCATAAGCAACGCCCCCATGGCCACGAAAGTGCCAACGGTGACCCAGACATCGGAACTCGGCTTTTGGGTTTTTGTTGCTGACCCTACGGGCATGGCTGACCCTGCAGGCTTTGCTGACCCTGAGGGCATGGCGGACTCTGCGGACATGGCGGAATCTATGGACATGTCCCAATGCTACGCCGCTTTCTGACGAACCGCTATTAGACATCGCCTCTACTTCGCGTACGACATCTCTTACATTCGTACCCCCGGCGTTACCTGCGGACTAAGGCGAAAAGTATGTAACATCGAAGTCGACCGGAGGGATGAGGTCCTGTACCTGGCTCGCCACGACCCGGCTCGCCGCCAATGCGCCGCTGAACCCCATCCAGGGCACCCAGTTGACGAACATGCCCGGCGCCCCCGGCATTTCCCCGACGAGCGGCCGCCAGCTTGCGCTCGCGTTCACCGCTCCTGCCCAGGTGCGCACCATGCCTAGCGAAGCGAGCGCCGGTACCGTCTCGACAGCGACCCGCAGGTTGCCGGACAGGGATGGCTGCAGTACCTGGGGCAAGCCGTTCGCGACTTTGCCCGCCTGCCAGCCTCCCCCGATGACCACGGTTCCCGCCTTGGTCTGCTTGAGCGTGAGGCGCTCGCCCGCGGCATAGATCAGGCAATCGATCAGGGGCGCCGTCCGTTCCGTGACGATCAACTGCTGCAGAAACGGCTCGCATTCCAGTCTTGCCCCCGCCAGACCGGCAACGGGCCCCGCATGAGCGCCGGCTGCGTTCACGAGTCGCGAAGCCCTGTAGCCGCCTTTCGGGCTCTCGACCTCGAAGACGGCACCTGACCGCCGGATGGCGGAAACCGGGCAATCCGTTACCACCCGAGCGCCGAATTCCAGCGCGGCGGCGGCAAAGACCGGTGCCGCGACCAGGGGATTGGCCTTGCCTTCGATCGGGCAGAGGACGCCACCGATCATGCGGTCCGACACGTAGGGCGCCAGCTCGCGGAGAGCCGGCGCATCGAGCAGTTCCATCTCGAGGCCGGCATTCCGGTCCAGCCGAATCTTGGACTCGAGCATGCGCATCTCCGCCGCATTCGCAGCCACGACCAGCCCGCCGTCCTGGGAAACCTCGAGTTCGGCGGAAATCGTTGCGCCCGCCTCTTTCCAGAGCGCCATGGATTCGATGAACAGGGGCAGAGCGGGCGCGAAGCCTTGCGCCCACGACTCACCGAGGGTCAGGACCGGCTCCGGCGGAATCTGGGCGTGCAGGCTGCCGGCATTGAGGCCCGAAGCCAGGGCGCCGGGCTCGAACCGCTCCAGCAAGGTGACTTGCACACCGTCTGCGGCAAGGTAGTACGCCGTGGAACAACCGGCAATGCCGCCGCCGATGACGATCACGTCAACGCATTCGTTCACGGGCGAACAGCCCCGTAATCGACCGGTTTCCCCCACGCCGGCAACGAGCCGCGAATGTCCCGCAAGGCCCCGCCACGGCGCGGTCCGGCGGGCGGCTCAATGGACAGGTTTTTGTGCTCTATGCTAACGTCTGTGCGCACAGCGCGCCGATTCACCAAGGCAGATTCGAACCGATTCTACCGGACCGGGAAATCAGCAGAGCAAGGGGAGGAAGACCCATGTCCCGACAGTTCCACGGGAGCTATACGGTTGCCGTCACTCCGTTCACCGCGGACGGCAGCCGCGTCTGCGTCGAGTCGCTCAAACGCTTTCTCGACTGGCAGCTTGCCTGCGATGTCCCCGGCATCATCATGCTCGGCACCACCGGGGAATTCCTGACGGTCAACGACGTGGAGCGCCGCGCCATCGTCAGCGCCACCGTGGAACACGTGAAGGGGCGCATGGACGTACTGGTGGGCACCATGAACGCGCACACCCCCAATGCCGTGCGCTACAGCCGCGAGGCGCAGGAGTTGGGGGCCGACGGGCTCATGATTCTGCCCCCCTACTACTACACGCCCACCGAAGACGAGATATTCGCCTACTACCAGGCGATCTGCGAAGCGGTCTCCATTCCGATCATGCTCTACAACAACCCCTTCACCTCGAACGTGGACATGTCCGCGCAACTGGTCGCCCGGCTCACAAAGGCCTTCGACAACATCCGCTACATCAAGGAAGCCAGCATGGATGTGGGCCGCGTTTTCGACATCGTCGAACAGACCGAAGGCGTCATGAACGTTTACGCCGGGGAGCGCCCCGTGGAGAGCTTCCTGCTGGGCGCCGTGGGCTACGTCAACCCGTACGGGAACTACATCCCCTATTCAACCTCCCGCATGTGGGATTTTCTGGACGCGGGCCACATCGACGTCGCCAAGCACATCCAGGAACTTGCCGAGACGATCAACAGCACCATCGCCGAGGGCCATCCGCTATACGGTCACCAGTGTTATTCCAAGGCCCTCGCGGCCGCCGCCGGATATCCCGTGGGCGATGTGCGCGCACCTCTGACCCGCTTCGACGAACTCGGCAAGGAAGGCAGGGAACGGCTTGACAAGATGATGCCGATGATGGAGGAAGTCGAGGATTACGCGCGCAGAATGATGTTCGAACGCGGCCTCGACGACCGGGCGGCGGACATCCGGCAAACCGCCAATCGCTAAGACTGCCCCCGATCCCTCCCTGCCGGCGCTGTTCCGGCCGTTCGCCTTGCGCGGGGTGACCTTCGCGAACCGCGTCTTCGTCACCCCGATGTGCCAGTACTGCGCCGAGGACGGCCATGCGGTGGACTGGCATTTTGCCCATCACGGCCGGTTTTCGCTGGCGGGGCCCGGGGGCGCCTGCGTGGAGGCCAGCGGCGTGACCCGCGAAGGCCGCATCACCCATGGCTGCCTGGGCATCTATCTCGACAGCCACATCGAGGGGCTGTCCCGAATCGTTGCCATCTACCACAATCAGGACATTCCCGTGGGGATTCAGATCGGCCACTCCGGGCGCAAGGGCAGCGCGGCGGTGCCCCTGAAGGGCGCTGCGCCGCTTCTCGACTGCGACCCGTCCCGGGCCTGGGAGCCCGTCGCTCCGAGCGCGGTGCCGATGATGGAGGGCTGGCCCACGCCGCGAGCCATGCGCGTCGACGAGATTCACGGCATGATCGACGCCTTCGCGGCGGCGGCAAGACGGGCGGTACGCGCCGGCTTCGACTTCGTGGAGATTCACGGCGCCCACGGCTACCTGGTCAACAGTTTTTTCTCGCCCATCGCCAATCGCCGCGACGACGAGTGGGGCGGCGCGGACGTCGAAAACCGGATGCGCTTCCCGTTGCGCGTCGCCGAGGCGGTGAGATCCGTCCTCCCGGATGCCATGCCACTTTTTTTTCGCACCTCGGCGGTCGACGGATTCGAGGGCGGCGTCATCATACACGACACGGTGCGACTTGCATCAGCCCTGAAATCGCGGGGGGTGGACCTCATCGATTGCTCCTCGGGCGGCATCATCGGGCCTTCCGGCCGGGCGTCCATCGAACCGGCGCCGGGTTATCTTGTGCCCTATGCCAGGGCGGTGCGGGAAGGGGCGGACATGCCGACCATGGCGGTCGGGCTGATCGTCGACCCCGACCAGGCCAACCAAGTCGTCGCATCCGGCAGTGCGGACCTGGTCGCAATGGGTCGGCAATTGCTGGAAGACCCGAATTTCGTCTTCCATGCCGCCAGGCGTCTCGGTCATCCGCATCCCTTTGCGATTCTCCCGGAGTCGTACGCCTTTTTTCTCGAGCGGCGCAAACTCGATTAACCGCACCTGTTCCGTTTTCTATTGCGCCAGAAGGACGTAGCAGCCAATCGCGGCCGCCGTGATCAGCAATCCGGCGATCCTGGCATACCGCCAGGGGGTCAGGTCCACAGCAATCGGCACACTGTCGATAGCGCGCACAGCGGACGCAGGTGCAGGCCGCAAGAAACTGATGCCGTTCATCAGCAGAGTCGTGAGTACGAATACAACGGCCAGCGTGTGGAGAAAATGCATCGGCTCGGACAGGCCGAACAGCATCTGCACCGCGCGCTGATACTCGTCTCCGAAAGCGAAGTTCAGGAGGTAGAACACCACAGGCCCTGCAACCAGCCCAACCTTTGCCGCGGATGCGGATACGCTCCTCGTCATCAACCCACAAAGAATCACCGCCAGCATCGGGCCGAAGAAGGTCGCATTGATCTGCTGCAAGTAGATGTACAGGCTGCCCGTCGTATCGATCATCGGCGCCATCAGCATGGCGGCCACGGCGAGGATGGCGCTGCACCATCGGCCCACGCGCACCTGGCCCCGTCCCGACAGGGGGCTTTTGATCAGCGCGTTGTGCACCCCGTTGCTGTAGAGCGTCGCAGCGCTGTTCAGGACGCTGTTGAACGTGCTCAGTACCGCGCCGACCATCACCGCGGCGAAGACGCCGGTGAGCACGGTCGGAAGCACGGTCTTCACCAGCAACGGATAGGCCTGCAGGTACTGGTCGCTGGTCAGGGTGTCCTTGAACATGTGATAGGCGATCACGCCGGGCAGCACGATGGCGATGGGGCCGAGTATCTTGAACACCGCGGCGATCAGTACGCCTTTCTGGGCTTCCTTGAGGTTCTTGGCCCCCAGCGCCCGCTGAATGATCGATTGATTGGTGCACCAGAAGAAGATCTGGTTGACGATCATGCCGGTAAACAGAACGCCGAACGGCAGGAAGGACCCGGGTTCATCGCCCGTGATGTCGAACTTCTCGTGCTCTTCGGTGTAAACGGTGTCGAGGCCCGCGGCGATGTCGCCGTTGCCCACCGCATACAGCGCCAGGGCCGGTATCAAGAGCCCCGCCAGAAGAAAGCCGATACCATTGATCGTATCCGAAATGGCAACGGCCTTGAGTCCGCCGAAGATGGCGTAGAGCGAGCCCAGCGTGCCGATTCCCCAGACCATCAGAACCTTCGTTTGCGTTTCCGTCAGCCCCAGGTTCGCCGACACGTCGAACAGGCTCTCCAAGCCCGCCGCGCCGAACAGCAGCACCACCGGCAGGATGGCGATGGCATAGGAGAACAGGAACAGCGCGGTAGCGATGAACCGGGTCTGACTGTCGAATCGCAGCGACAGGTACTCTGGAATCGTGGTCAGGCCGATGCGCAGGTATTTCGGCAGAAAGTAAAGGGCCGTGAGCACCATGGCGATCGCGGCCGTGGTTTCCCATGCCATCACTGCGATGGTGTGATTGAACGCATCGCCGTTCAGGCCGATGAGATGTTCCGTCGACAGGTTCGTCAGCATCAGCGACCCGGCGATGACCCAGGCGGTGAGGCTGCGCCCGGCCAGAAAATAAGCCTCCGGAGAATTCATGCGGTCCTTTCGGGTCATCCACCATGAAATCCCCGCGACGGTCGCGGTGAAGGCCAGAAAGGAGGCGACTGCCGTCATGAGCGGCCAAACCGTGTGGAAGTCTCGATTGCCGGCGCGGCCAAGAGATCGAACATGGGAATCGTTTCCCCCATAATCGCGGCCAGGCAATCAGAACAAATCCCCGATGAGAATCATAGCGGCAATGTTCGCGGCGAGCGTGCTCCTTTGGGGCTGTCAACCGCCGCCCTCCTCCCCGCCCAGAGACGACACACCGGCAACCGCCAGCCTGTTCGCCGCGGCAGAGACCACGGTCACGCTCACCGACGGTGCGAACGACCCGGCAATCCTGATCGATGCCGACGACCCCGCGAACAGCCTGATACTCGGGGCCGGCCTGGCCGGAGGACTGGAGGTTTACGATCTGGACGGGTTGCGCATCGCCGTGATGCCGGACCGCCCCATCGGCCTGGTCGACGTTCGCTACAACTTTTCTCTTGCGGGTGAGGACATCCCCCTCATCGTCGCTTACGACGCCGTCACGACGGAGCTTGTCGCCTATCGAATGGATGAATCCGGCCGGACGCTGAGGCAGATATCTTCGCATCCATTGCTTACCGAAATGGATGTCGGGGGACTCTGCACCTATCGGAGCCCGCTGACCGGCAAGTTTTACGCCTTTGCCGCGGGCGCAGGGACGATCCAGCAGTGGGAACTCTACGACAGCGAAGGTTCAGTGGCCGGCCGGAAGATCCGCACCATCCCGGTCGGGCATGGCGCCGGGCATTGCGCTGTCGACGACAGGGAGTCGACGATCTACTACTCGCAGGAGACCGTCGGCATCTGGAAGCTGGGCGCCGAGCCGGAGTCGGAGGGCGAATCCGAACTCATCGATCTCAGCGGGCGCCATGGCCGGTTCGAAGGAGACGTGAAGGGCGTGGCGATAGTCGAGTTGCTCGCCGGCGGCGGTTATCTCGTCGTATCAGACGCCGATGCGAACCTCCTGCATGTCTATGACCTCGCTTCCGAGCGGCATCTCGGGGCATTCCGAGTGGGTGCGGGCGCTTCGATCGGCGCCGTCGATGAAACCGAAGGCATGGCGGCGACCGGCATGGCGCTGTCCGCTGACATCGGCAACGGCCTGCTCGTGCTCACCGATGACGACAACGACGGCGAGCACACCAACTACAAGATCCTGCCCTGGAGCGATGTCGTGACGGCGCTCGATCTCCCGGAGGGGACGGGACGCGATCCCACGGCACGTGCCGAGGCTGCAACCGCAGTCGTTCTCCCCAGCGTCGAGACCGATCCGGTAGCGAGCTATGGAGATGCCGCCGACGACGCGGCCATATGGGTTCACCCTGACAACCCCGAACTCAGCGTCGTGATCGGTTCACAGAAACAGCGCGGCATCAATGTCTATGACCTCGACGGCAGCCTGATTCAGTCGCGAGCGGACGGGCGCATCAACAATGTCGACGTTCGCTATGGCTTCAGCCTCGGCGACAACTTGGTCGACCTCGTCACCGGCAGCAACCGGACTAGCGACTCGATCAGTATCTACGGCATCGACCCAAACACCCGTTCGCTGATCGACCTCGCCGACGGCACCATCGCAACCGGCATGGTCGATCCATACGGGCTATGCATGTACAAAAGCCCCGTGTCAGGCCTTTACTACGTGTACGTCAACGACACGGATGGCCTGGTCCGGCAATGGCTGCTGAACGACGCGGGCAACGGCCGGATCGGCGCCGAACTGGTGCGTGAGTTCAGCGTCGGCTCCCAGACGGAAGGCTGTGTCGCCGACGATGCCAGCGGTGACCTCTATATCGGCGAAGAAAACGTAGCCATCTGGAAGTACTCTGCCGAACCTGACGGCGGCGAGGAAAGAACGATGGTGGATGGCATTGAAGGCGGCAACCTGGCCGGCGATATCGAGGGCATGGCGATTTACCACGGTGCCGGCACGAGCGGCTATCTCGTTGTCTCCGATCAGGGCATCAACAGTTTCGCGGTGTATCGGCGGGAAGGCGACAACGAATATCTCGGGCAGTTTCGCGCCGTCGCCGACGCAGCGGCCGGCATTGACGGCGTATCCGAAACCGATGGCATCGACGTCACCAGCGCGAACCTCGGCCCGGCTTTCCCGCACGGCGTGTTCATCGCCCAGGACGGCCGCAACATCGCACCGGCCGAGCGCCAGAATTTCAAGCTCGTTCCCTGGCAACGCATCGCAGCGGCGATGGGGCTTGAAACGTACGCCGGGTTCGACCCGCGAGCGCCTACAACAACCCAATGAGGCGTTGCAGGTTTTCGTAGCCCATGTTCGCGTACCGGGCGGGTGGCGCCACGCTCGGGTCCTGTTCCGCCTCGACGACCAGCCAGCCTTCGTATTCCACCCGGCGCAAAACGGACAGCACGGCCTGAAAGTCCACGCAGCCGTCCCCCGGCACCGTGAAGACACTGTCCAGTACGGCCGCCGAAAAGCTGCTTTCGCTGTTCAGGCAGCGGTCCAGAATGGCCCGACGCACGTCCTTGCAGTGGACGTGGGCAATGCGGCCGCCGTACGTTTGCGCAACCGCCGCCGGGTCGGCGCCCGCATAGAGCGCATGCCCGGTATCCAGCAGCAGCCGCACGGCGTCCGGCGTCTTGCCGTTGACGGGTTGTCCAGGGAACTGGTCAGAAGGCAGATCGCCTGAGCCAAGGCGGCGGCGGGAGGCACCATTCGAGGGCGTAACGAACCGAAGGTTCGCTCGCTCGTTGGACTCGTAGCGCGGGCAATCGCCCCTGCACGAAGCAACCCGCGCAAGCAATCAGCTTGGCCAAGGCCAACTCCTCCCCGAACGAGAACGCGCCCGCCCCCCAAGAGGCGGACTGGCTATCGGGGCGGTGTATAATTTGCCGTGAGTTTCGGTGAAGCCCCATGCAGGACAACGCCTTCGACAGCCAGCCGTTTCCGGTTCCCAGCCGCTCGCGAGGCCCGCTTTCCCAAGAGGACCAAGACGCCTGCGTTCAGGAGATCGTCAGGCGGATCGTGGCGGGGTTCAATCCCAAGCGGGTGTTTCTTTTCGGCTCCCGCGCGCGGGGCGACCACCATGCGGACAGCGACGTGGACCTGCTTGTGGAGGTGGAGGGGCGGCCCGACCCATTCAAGTTGGGAGTGGACATGCGCAGGGCCGTGTTCCGAAGCCCGCTAGGCAAGGACATCGTCGTCGTTCTCAGGGATGACTGGGAGGGGCGGGCGAAGTCCACGTTCGACATTGTGCGCTACGCCATGGACGACGGGGCTGTATGCCTTCATGAGCGATGACGGGGACCGGGTGGATGCCCAGCCTTGGATTGACTACGCCCACGAGGACCTTGCCGGGGCGAGGATGGCTGCCGAGCGTGAAGGCGGCGTGCCCCGCCGCGCCTGCGCGGACGCACAGCAGGCCATGGAGAAGTTCCTCAAGGCCGTGATTTGCGCCGACGGACGTCCGCCGCCGAGGACCCATGACTTGCCCGCACTAGTCAACGCGCTGCCCGAGGACAGCCAAGACCGTCTTTGGGAGCGGGTCGAGGAAGGTGCCAGAAGCCTGCTTGATGAGGTGTCCCAGCGCTACTTGATCTACCGTTATCCTGCTGAACGGAGCGCCCACAGCGTCCCGCCCGAACCGGCCACGTGGGAGGAGGCCGAATCCGCAATCCTGCTGGCCAGCGAACTTGCCGCTTGGGCACAGGCTGAGTTCGCCCAACTGCGCATTGGCATGCCGGGTGGGAACCCCCAGGGAGCGCCGCAAAGCGGCCAGGACGACCCTTCGCCTTGACTCGCCGCCTTGGCGGCATGGCAGGCGACTTGGCTGGCGACTTGGCTGGCGTTGATACATGTGGCCGGCATCGGCAAGATGAAGCAGGCGCATTTGGAAGATCCGGGGTGCAGCAGGAAAGGTGCTGTCCGCGCGGCAAAGGCAAGACATCCAAGCATTCCTTGACGCGGGGAACCGCAAACCGATCATTCCCATCCTTGCGGGCCTGCCCAACCTTCCGGAGCGGCTTTGGGAGAGCATTTCCGGCGGGCACTTCACGCCGGGCCACCAGCGCCACCTGAAAATTCTGTCCCGCGACGAGTCAGTGGAATACGTGTTGCGTCTCATGGACCACTTTGAGGTCACGGGAGAGGGACCGCAATAGCGCGCCGTCGCGGCGTGGGGCCCAAGGCCCCGCTGGGTGATCGCGGCGAGTGCTGGCTAAGGTGCTCCGTCTTTACCTTGCCAGCGATGCGGAACTCGTGCATGTTGCTTGTGTTTGGATTTTTGCGGAAGCGTTGCAGTCCGGCGGCGACGGGCCGGCGATGGTGGTGATCCCAGCGGGCGCGTTTCGCATGGGCTGCCTGTCGGGTAATGGCAGTTGCTTCGACCATGAGAAGCCGGTTCGCGAGGTGAGGATCGGTCAGCCGTTCCCTTTGAATTACACAACTCATGTCTGAAGCACCCAGAAGCGGGGTACTACAGGCAGCACTCAACGATGTCGGTATTGTTCTAAACGATAAATAAGGGTGTCCATTTTCACTAATCGCACAGCAACATGATGTCTCCGCGAGAGTACAGGACACAACGCCCGCCGATGTAGACGTCCTCCTCTTCAAGTCGCAACTTGAGTTCTCCACCACGCTTCGACAGTTGCCGCGCCGAAGATTCACGTATTTGAAGACGTTCTGCCCAATATGGAGCAAGACCGCAGTGAGCGGAACCCGTAACTGGATCTTCAGGCATGCCCACTCGAAGACCAAAGAAACGTGAGACAAAGTCTACTCGTTCTCCAGTTGCAGTGACGATTAGCCCATTGTAGTCGAGTGTTTTTTCGATTTGATCAATGTCAGGCTCAAGGTTTTCTACAGTAGATTCATCGGCTACTTCAGCGATAACGGTAGGACCCGCGCTATGTGTCGCCAGTACCTCCGCGCCAATGCACTGTTCTACTTGATCCATCAGATCTACCGGTACGATCTTCCTTGCGGGAAATTTCATCGTGTAAGCATGTTTGTCACGCCAAACCGTGAGAACCCCCGATTGTGTATCAAACTCCAACGTGTTTTCACTCACATTCATTTCCTCAAACAACACATAAGCAGTAGCTAACGTCGCGTGACCGCACAGTGAAACTTCAGTAGTAGGAGTGAACCACCGGTAGATCGCCGGGCCGAACAGCGCCGCGAACGGCAGCTTGCCGAAGCGCTCGTGGGCCGCCTCGAAGACCATCACTGGCGCCCTGGCAAGTTGAATGCGTACAGGCTGCATGGCCGTTGCCCGATCGATTCCAACCGCCGGCTCCGGCATCGTGAATCGCCCGCCGCGCCTGGGCGCCGTGTATGCTTCGATCGGCTTCCACTCCGCTTGCGCCCGCCGCCGATTTCGCGGTGTATCGGCGGGAATGCGACTACGAATATCTCGGGCAGTTTCGCGCCGTCGCCGACGCAGCGGCGGGCATTGACGGCGTATCCGAAACCGATGGCATCGACGTCACCAGCGCAAACCTGGGCCCGGCCTTCGCGAATGGCCTGTTCATCGCCCAGGACGGCCGCAACATCGCCCCGGCCGAGCAGCCTGTCGGACTTAGCCATCGATTTCGTATAATAGGCATTGTGCCAACGGA
>JAPPHD010000154.1 GCA_028821125.1 Gammaproteobacteria bacterium | reverse complement strand
GAGCAAACATGGGTCTGGCAGGATCCTAACTGGCCGAATTTCAGTTGGGACGACGGGGCGCTCCGACCGTACATCGCCCGATTCGATCGTGATGCCGCCTGGTTGTCGGGCGCTCTTGAGTTTATCACTGACGACGACCTGGCCGCCGTCCACCTCGACTGGCTTGAGGATGAGTCGGTGGAGACGGCGGCCATCGAAGGCGAGGCGCTGAAGCGCGAGTCGGTCCGCGCGTCACTGCTGCACTATTTCGGCCTGCAGGCATCCCAACACGCCTCCCGTGCCGAGCAAGGCATGGCGAGGATGGCAGTCGATGCGTTTCGGACTTATGACCAGCCGCTCACGCACGAGATGCTGTGGCAATGGCACCTGATGCTGATGTCGAGCAGTCCAACGATACGCACACTCGGCGCCTACCGAAGCGACCCCAGCTCGATTGCCATAGTTTCTGTCAGGCGGGGACGCATGGAGGGCGGCCGGGTTCACTATCGCGGACCGCCGGGCACGATCGTGCACGCCGAAATGGAACGATTCATGGAGTGGTATAACCGAGAGGTTGGTCAGCCTGGGCGCGGGCATGTTCTTCCTTTGGCTGGAGCGGCACACCTCTACTTCGAGTCAATCCACCCGTTCGAAGACGGCAACGGGCGAATTGGGCGCGCGCTGGCGGAAAAGGCACTGTCCCAGGGTCTTGGTCGGCCGAGCCTCATACCGCTGTCAAGAACGATCCACAAGCGCCAGGAGACGTATTACCGGGCTCTTGAGGGCTGTAAGGCCTCGCTTGATGCGAGCGCGTGGCAAACGTGGTTCGCGGACATGGCGATCGATGCGCTACACCAGGGGCAACTGAGGCTCGTCCGCCAAGCCGAGCAGGCCCGGCTGTTCGGGCGGCTTGACGGCCAGATCAACGCGCGACAGGACAAGGCGCTGATGCGTCTGTTTCGGGAGGAACCGGAGGGGTTCAAGGGCGGCTTGAGCGCGGGGAACTATCAAACGATCACCGGCGCTCCTCCGGCGACGGCTACCCGCGATCTGGCGGATCTGGTTGACAAGGGCGCGCTTAGAAAGACCGGTCAAGGGCGGTATACGAGATACTGGCTGAACGTGCCCCGGTTGGACAGGCTGCGCAGTCGCGAGGCGGATACCGAACTTGAGTCAGGCCCCAAGCCTCGAAGCGACCCCGTTAGTGAGGCTGGGTTGGCGCCGGGCCAAGGCCCCAATCGGCAGTCTTCGATAGGATGAATCAGGAGGCCCAAGTCGCGGCCCATTCATGATTCTGCTCGATCAAGATGGCGCCGACTCGGCGGCCGATGGCTTCATCGTTGGGGTTAGCGACCCCGGTGGTGGTGTAGGAATTCCGCGCGGGGCATCCGCGTCCAGCCGACCCGGTCAACGCCAGCCTTGCCGCCACGCCTGGTATTCGGCCGGCCGCAGGCGGTAGCGCGCGATGTTGCCTTCGTGGAGGCTCATCAGCTCGGTTTCCACCACTTCCACGAATCGCGCCCTGTCCGCCGATGGCACCTGCTCTGCCGCACGTTGCCGCGCCAGCGCGGTTGCTGCCCTCTTGTCCATTCCCGTGCGCACCACCGCGGCGACCAGCTCGGCGACCGGCGCCCGGTATCGCATGCGGAACGGGTCCGGCTCACCCAGGGACTGGCGCACTGCCGAGTACCGCCCGCTGGAGCGCTTGTAAGCCCAGACGAACACGCCACGCAGCAACTCGACGCGATTCAGCTCGTAGATGGCCAGCACGCCATCGATGTAGGCCCGCTCCGGCACGTCCACGAAAGACAGGGGGCTGAAATTGCCGCGGATTAGCGGGATATTCGCCGCAAGGCGGGAGACCCGCTTGTTGACGTCCTCGAAACCCTGCAGGTAGGCGAAGTGCACGAGGGCGAAGAAGGCCTGCTCGAAAGGGTCCGTGATCGCGGATGCGGTATCCAGAATCTGGTCGAAACACTCCTCGATGAGCTGTGGCACTTCCAGCGGATAGTAGACCGTGCCTCCGATGCCTACCGGAATGCGCCGCAGGCGGCCACCGGCCTGGGGGTCGGCAAGCAGGTTTTCCGCGAGCAGGGCGTGCAGGTTCAGGACGGTGTACCGGTTGAAACCGATCTCGTCGACCGCCTCGACGAGCAGCTCGATGGCAGTCTTGTGGTTCAGGATCATCTGCGTTTCCAGCGCAGTCTTGCCCGCGGCGGCCTTGCCCAGCTCCAGCAGGCGCTCGGTTTCCAGCAGGGAGTAGGTATTGCCCTCCAGACGGCTGGAGTTCCAGGACAGGTCGAGCAGCAGGCGGCTGTAGATCGCCCGGGCGTGGGTTCCCGCGGGGCGCGTGTCGTCGGGCGGGCGACCCATATCGAACAGCCGTTGGCGCGTTTTCGCCGGCAAGTAGCAGGTGACGTTGGGCCGGTAGTCATCGAGGAAGGCGCGCCGGTAGCCCACAGGCTGCCGTTCCTGGATCGGCGCGCGAATTGCCTGCCTGATCGCCTCGGCCTCTGGCGAGATCGGCACATAGACCTCACGAGGGGCCTCGACGATCGCGCTACCCGAGATCAGATTGCCATTGCCGGTAACTGTGGTGACGGGCGCGCGATAGCGACGACCCTTGGCTCTCCCCTCGGCAATCAGCCGCTTCTGTTCCACCAGGAGGGCGAGGCGGCGCTGCAGCGTGCGCGGCGGCAGTTCGTGGGGCAGCCCCTCGCGGATGGCGCTGACCGGCACGCCTTCGGGATGAGCCGCTACGACGGTGAGAATGGCGTCAAGCTCTTGTTCGGGAATCCGCTTTGGCATGTGGCGGATTATATGTCGTTAAAATTCTTATACGACAAATAAAACCGATTATTTGACGAGAAACATATTTTATGTCGTATAAATCGCTCTTCCCGTTGCAAATGCGCCCGTCATTGAATTCCCTTGGTCCCCTCCTGCGTTTCGAACACGAACACCGCCAGGGTTGAAGCTGACGACGAGCCGAATGGCCGGTGAATTCAGCTAAGTACGGCACCCGAGTCAGCCCGAATCAAGGTTGAGGTTGACTTGTTCCATGTAACCGGCAATGTATCCGTAACTCATTGAATTGAAAAATCATTACTGCCTTTAGCGATTGTCCGTTCCCACATCCCAACACCTTCCATGCGAGCGTCCAACGTGGATCGCACGGCGGCATGGCGCACTCGCGGTACACAGCAGAGTCAGCGCGGCGAGCGGTGGTATATCGGGAGGGAAACGACGACTGGAATGACTCAGTAATAGTCGTCGTGGGGATGGTCTTGGCTATCGTCTTCCCAGTCGGCCTCTTCCTTGCCGGCAGCTCGAAGCAGTACGCGCCCAGCGAACTCGGTGTACTGGATTTTCCCGTGTGCGTAGGCGGCCAGGAGATCCTTGAATTTCTCGAAGCGGGTACGAGCGACAGGAAGCACTTCGGGCAGCGTGGTGCCGATGAAGCATAAGAGCCGGGCGTCAGGCTTGTCGCCGACCCGGATGTCGTCGAAGCCGAGGAGATCTTGTCGCATTGCGTTGCCAGCGAGATCCTTATCTGCGACGCAATAGAGTTGATTGAGCGTTTGATGAAGGATGACCCCACATGTCTCGAGGACTTCGCTCGTGACCCTTGGTAAGCGGCGAGCGACGAGGACCGGCACGCAGTTTAGCGCAACGCACTTCAAGAGAAGCCTTTTGACGTCGTTTCCGTGGGGGTAGAGCCACTCACGGAGGTTTTTGGCCTCGAAACCAGCGAGGCCCGCAGTGGGATGCAGGTAGAGGAAATCGAGCCGATGTTCCCCCTGTATTGCTTGGTTCCCAAAGTGGCGGGGCGGCTCCTCCTTGCGGTAGAGCTTCTTCGGTCGCGTCGGAACGGTCGGGTCGAAGTCCAGGAACCGGCCTAGATACTGAACATCGGGTTGGGCGCAAAGTGCGCGGTAAATGGAAAGCTCCAGACACTGACCGCAGCGGCCTGTTACAGCTTGCCTGGAGATTTCTCGGAGCAAGGGCGTCAGTTTAGCAAGGTGGGAATTCACGTCGGCCCGAGCGGCATCTGGAAGGTGGAACCACGATGGGTGGTTGGTGCGGACAATCTCCGTTAGTTCACCATCGCGAACGAGGATCTTGCGAGCCATGCCCAAAATGCGCGGTTCGAGCGGCTGCCCGCCCGTGTCGGAGATCTCGTGTTCGAGGATTCGTACTGTTGCGACTACTCGACGGGCGAGGACATCGCGTAGCCGAGACTTGGCGAGCTCGAGGTGATCCGGACTTGGATTCGACAGGGTCGGGGAGGTGCGGCGTGTCATGGATTCGCTGGCGCCAGTTTGCGATTGGGGTAGTCAAGGGACGCAATACTAACACGACTAAGCAGCGATTCAACGATGATGTTCAACCGTTATGTAGTATTGCCATAGCGGTGTGCAACTGTTACAGTCTTGCACTTTGAGTACGGGACAACTCAAATGGTCAAAAAGCCAACGATCGAAGAACTGGAACGACTGCTGGATTCTGAAGAGGACACTCCAATTGAGATTCTCCCCAACGGTGAGATTCGGGCACTTGGAGGCAGCGAGGCAGCGGAGCGGGGCTTCAAGAAGCCGCTGACGATGCGCGAGGATCTAGGCGGCGAGTACGGACGGTGGGGTACGCTGCCATGAATCTGATGAGAATTCGCGGCGACATCGCCGCTGCACAGCAGTATTTCGACTTCGTTGAAGGCTGGCCGACACCGGCGGGAGGGCTGATGGCGCTCGTCGCGTTGCAGACCAGCAGAAGCGTCTACACCTTAGGCGTGTCGTTCCCGGAGTCGTACCCGAACGCCATGCCCGAGGTGCACGTCAGGAAGCCGTCGTTGCGGCCGTCACCCCACAGGTATCCGAACGACCGGATCTGTTACCTCCATCCACACATGTGGAACCCAGGTCGGCACAACCTGACCTTCGTGATACAGCGCGCGGCGAAATGGCTTGGCAAGTATGAGGTGTATCGGCAGAAGGGGAAGTGGCCCGGGGCGGGGTTGGAGCATTGAGGCGATGAGTACGACTATGGGCCAAGCGAGTGTGAAACTGATCGAGGAGCGGGCATCTGGTCCGCGACCCAGCGACACGCATATCGAGTTCAAAGCCCTCCCGATGATGGCACTACGCAGCAGTCCGGGCGAGGTGCTCGACGAGGTGTCGAGGGAGGGGTCAGCGTATTTGATCGAGCGAAATGGGCAGCAGAAAGCGTGTCTTGTTCCCATATCGTGCTTTTTGCCGGACATCCAGCGATCGCGTATGACAGCCGAACTCGAGAGACTTGAGGATTCCGTCGAGCAGTATCGAGTGGCGATCAGTGCCGAGCGGGAGATGCAGTTCCTGTTCCGCGAGTTCAGCGGCGACACGCGACTAGAAGTGACCGTGACGCTGCCCCATGGCTACCCGAACAATGCGCCCGTCGTGACGGCTGAGCCAATCGAGGGAGGCTGTCCACATCGATGGCCAAACGGGGCGTTGTGCCTCTATGGCGCGGTGGCGGTTTGGAACCCGGGCAGACACGACGTGATGCACGCCGTAGCGCTATTCCGCCGGTGGATCCAGCACTACACCGTGTGGCGGCAGACAACTGAGTGGCCGGGGGAGCAGTCGGAGTGAGGACTCATGGTCTCTTTGCGAGGGTCGAGCGCCTTTTCGATGTCGAGGCGTTCCGAGACCTTTGGGTGCTGATCGCCGGTTGTGGGTCAGGCGGCGGTCAGGTGGCGCTGCAGCTCGTGATGTCGGGGGTGAGGAACTTCATCCTGGTGGACATGGACAAGCTTGAGGTCGAGAACGTAATCCGGCACGTGTGCGGGCTCCGGTACGTGGGTTGGCGCAAGACGGCAGCGCTCGCCGATGTCCTCAGGGACCGGAACCCGGAAGTTGAGATCAGAACATTCGACGAGGATGTTCTCGGATGGCCGGGGCTGGAATACGAGGTCGAGCGGGCGAGCGTCGTCGTGATCGGAACCGACAACGAACCGAGCCGCTACCGGCTGAACGAAGCATGCGTGAAGGCAGGGACGCCATTCACTGTAGGACGCGTGTTTACCCGCGGCATCGGAGGCGAGGCTTACGCCTATCGGCACGGCACCGCCGGATGCTTGGCCTGCCTGGAGGGCTTGCTGGAACGCACCCGGTTCCGGGACGGGGTGCGCGAGATCGACCTCGTACCGGAGGAGGAGCGTCAGAAGATGTACGACCTCGAGATTGACGAAATCAAAGACTCGCCGGGCCTGTCGGTCGACATAGGCTTCATTGCGGCATTCCACACCCGACTTACGTTGGATGCGCTCGGGGACGCGGCGGCAGAGCGGCCAAAGTTCATGACACCGCTGGAGCAGAACTACTTCGTGTGGGGCAACCGGACGGTCCACCCGTTCTCGAAGAACTTCGAACTGCAGCGGATGTCCTTGCAGCCACAGGAAGGCTGCATGGTGTGCGGAGGTCAAGTATGAACGCGATGGGAAACGTGCGATCGGTCAGGGTGGAAATCGCGGGACGAGCCTTGCAGAGCGTCTTCGAGGAGTGCGACCGCTACGACAGTGACGAGACAGGTGGGCGGCTGGTAGGGCACTTCGCGCTGGAACGGAACACGCTGGTGGTGAGGGCGCGTGGCGTCATCGAACCGGGGCCGAACGCCAAGCGGACGAGGTCCAGCTTTTTTCAGGACGGCGAGTACCAGACCAAGATCTTCCGGCGGATCGAAGCCAAGTATCCGACAATCGAACATTTGGGCAACTGGCACACACATCACGTGAACGGATTTCCGAATCTGAGCGGAGGCGACATAGCGACCTATCGGCGGATCGTGAACCACGAACTGCACAATCTGGACTTCTTCTACGCACTGCTGGTGACGGCCCGTCGCGAGGGACGCTCGGGGCTAGGCCGTTACGCGGTGCGGCATTACGTGCTGTTCCGCGGAGACAACGAGGTCTATGAGGTAGATCCGAGGGATGTCCGGATAACGGATGAGGCGGCGATCTGGCCCAAAGACGCAGCTGGTGCGGAAGACGAGCCCGAGACCGGCGATAAGCGAACGGAACGGGCGGTGGCTGTCCGCGCGCACGACCAGCAGGTCCTTGAGGTCATGTATCCCTCGCTGAGGCCGCGACTGTCGGCGCGGTCGGAGACGTTCTACTGGAAGGGACCGCTACCGCTGGTCGATGGTACTGAAGCGGAACTGCGCGTTCTGGAAGTAGAAGACGACGAAGGGCTTGCCTACTACCCGAGGGTGAACCCGGCTTCGGCGGAGGCAGGAAAGGTGTGCGAGACATCGTTCCCAAGCGCGAGTGAGGCAGTGCGCGCGCTGGAGCAGAGGTTGAATCAGGCGATCTACTTGTCTGCCGCCCGATCGGAGGGTTGATGACGATGGAGATTCTGACGCTCTACGCGGGTCAGGGGAACTTCGCCGTTGTCCGCCATGGTGGGCAGGCAATCGCAGTGGACACTCGGCGGCCGACTGAGCTTTCGGACGACATTGCGTCGAAGGTGGACCGGTTCCTGAGGCGGCGGGAACTGGTGGGCATCGTGTTGACGGGGTTCGACGACGATCATGCGGACCCGGACGGACTCGACTGGCTGTTGGAGGCATATGCAGCGGCCTGGGTGATGTATCCCAAGTACTACAAGGAGACGGAGAACGCGCGGCTGGTGTTCAACGTGATCCGCAAGCATGAGCGGCGGCGGGAGAACACGCCCAACCCGCTTGAGCGTGTGTCAGTCCGACTCGATCGGCTGGACTCGCGATACCTCGACGAACTGTCTGACGAGTTCGATCTGGAGCTCTTTTCGCCGCACGTCGAGGACATGGACAACTCGAACAACTGCAGCATCGTCCTGAAGATTGAAGGAATCGGACCAGGCGGCTTTGGATACCTCGTGACCGGCGACACGGAAAACCCGCGCTGGGATAGGATCGTCGCCTTGTTTGACGATAACTTGGCGGCGGATGTCATGGCGGCGCCGCATCACGGATCCAAGAACGCAGCGCACCCAGGGATGGCCCTAGCAGTCTCGCCCGATACGGTGCTGATCAGCGCCGGCATCGACAACCAATACGGACACCCGGACGCGAAGGCGGTGGCGCTCTACTCGCGCGTCGCCGAACACGTGTTCCAGACCAATATCCGGACTGGGGTTTCGTGGCTCACAAGGCGCGTGGGCGGTGATTTCCCGACGCAAAGGGTCGCGTGACGTAGGGTCGGTTGCCTTTACCAGTGGTCTCGCAGCGAACGCAAAGACCGGATGGCAAGCCGCTTTGACGGCGATGTAGTCAGCATGGGCTCCGACGCCGGCGTTCTGAGCCGGACGAACTCGAAGGAAATACGGATGGATGGGCGGCAGTTCTGAAGATGGTTTCCGGTGAAGGCGGTTGTGGCGGCTTCCTTATATAGGATTGGTCAGCGGCAATGAGGGTCGCTCTCGCACTCTCCGGGGGTGGCGTCCGAGCGGCAGTGTTCCATTGTGGCGTGCTCGAGCGTTTGGCGCTGGACGGGTTGCTGGAGTCGACGACATTCGTGTCGACAGTCTCCGGAGGTAGTCTGGTGGTAGGGTTGATCCTCTGCCAGAACGGCCATCGATGGCCGGATAGCGAGGAGTTCCTCGACGCCGTGCTCCCGAGCGTTCGGGTTCGGCTGACGACGGCGACACTGCAATGGTCCTATGCATGGAGGTCCGTCGTGCTCCCTTGGCGGCTGACCCGCGGGCGCGCGCACATTTTGGCGGGTCAGCTCGAAGCCCAGTGGGGAATCTGGGGATCGATGCAGGATACACCAGAAACACCCCGTTGGATGGTGAATGCGACCTGTTACGAAACTGGGCGGAACTGGCGATTCAGCCTCCGACGGATGGGCGACTACGTCACGAACTACGTGTTGAAGCCAGTAACACCAATCGCCGATGCGATCGCGGCGTCCGCCGCCGTGCCCGGGGTGATCGGACCGTTGACGATCCGGTCGGACAATTACCATTGGCACCGCTACAAGAGAGGGCAGCTGGTGGCGGGCTCGACGCCTGCGAAACGGTACGCGCTGTGGGACGGTGGCGTGTACGACAACTTGGGCGTTGAAGCGCTGTTTAAGCCCGGCGGCGGGTTCCGCGACGGCTTCGACTTCTTAGTAGTCAGCGACGCATCAGCGCCGCTGTCTCTGGACGACGAGATGGTCAGACGAGTACTCATGCCGTGGCGGCGGGCGCTTCGTCTCGTGGATGTGGCAACGGAGCAGGCGCGGGGGTTGCGAGCCCGATCGTTGGTCGCTGAGTTTCAGCGATCCCCGGAAGCGGGCGTGTACTTAAGAAGTGGCAATACGGTCGACGCGGTATACGGCGCAGTGGGCCGGGAGGCTCCGGCCGGCACACATCTCGGGGAGGTTGATGTCGTCCGGGGGGAACGTTTCAAGACGACGCTCCGACGGCTGAGCGGGGAAGAGTTCGAACTCCTTAGGCGACATGGGTTCGAGGTGGCGAACGCGACATTGGCCACGCGGCAGCCGGATCGGTTCTCGTTCAGGGCACCGCGAGCAGCGAATTGAGTTACTCGATTGTAGGGCGGTGATTCCGAGAAATGGACAATTTGCACACATATGCGGTCGGATTCTCGGGCGGCGACTTGCCTCAACCAGACGGCCGCATTTGCTGAGGTACGGAATCCCCGTCCCGAATTCGTGGTGCGGCTTGCCCCGTGGACGTACAAGCCGGAGGATCCGGATTGACGCGAAACCGGATGGCGCCGGCCCGAATTGCAGGCTCGGGACGGGCGGCGTCGGGCCATGTCGGCATTGATGCCCACTCCATGCAAACCGTTCAATCGGGTTGCACAATCTGAATCTGCAGTGGCCGAGGCGTATAAAGCAGATCGAATGGACACGCAGATACCGCAGCCAAAATGTCCATCTCTGCGCGAAGCGCGATGTAATCCCCCTTCTTCGAAGCCGGCATAACCGTCTCGAATTTGCCTTCCTCAATTCCGGCCACGTTCATGAACGCATTGAACACATCCGGCACGTCGTCCTCGCCCAGGCCGTAGGGCGCCAGCACTTCAGCCAGGTTGTCCTGGCAACTGCGGTGATTCCTCATGCCGATGCCTTCGTAAAAGCCGCGGCTGCAGCGGCCGCCGTTCCAGGGCAGGTGCACGCCCACCGGGTCTTCCAGTACCTCCAGCATCACGTTGTCGCGGGGCGGCTTGGAGTAGAGTTTCGCCACCTTCTTCATCGTGCCGGTGCCGTTGATCATGTTCAGCGCCGCCGTCCATCCGGCGTGAAACACTTCCTTGAGATCGCGGGCGTTGAGAAACACCGCGTCGACCATCTGGGGGCCTTCCACCTGCACGATGTTCAGCACCTGGCCCTGCTTCACCTCGAATGCCTTCGCATAGGTTGCCGGGATGATGAAGTCGGCAAGCAAGCTGCCCTTGATATTGCTGACGATGTTCCCTTGCACGCTCATCGCTTGATCCTCCTCGCTTCCTGTTGCCGTACGTTTCATCGCTTCGGAGCGCGGTTTTGTTTCAGGCCGGAGCGTCAACCGACAGGCGGCCTTCTCTCACTCCAGTCGATCGCCTTCTCAATGGCCCCGGCAACCTTCAGCAGAAGCGCCTCGGAACCATGCGGGCCAACGAGTTGCAGCCCGATCGGCAACCCGCCCTCGCTGAACCCGCAGGGCACGGAAACGGCGGGGTGCCCGGTAAGCGCGAACGGCGCGGTAAAGCTCAGCAGCGCCCCGGCGCTTTCCTGAGGGATGATGCCGTCGGCGGGAAACTCGGTCAGCGGCGGCGGCAGGCGGCCCATGGTCGGCAGTGCGAGCACGTCGGCCGCGTCGAACAGCAGCGACACGGCGCGGCGCACGGCGAGCCGGGTGAGATGCGCCCGGGCGTATTCGGTGCCCGGCAGGTTTGATCCCTGTTCCAGGAACAGGCGCAACGCTTCGCTGTAATCCGGGGCGTGATCCGGATAGTAGTCGGCGTGGGCCACCAGGCATTCGGCGACGAACAGGTTGCCCCAGGCCCCCACCGCCTCATCGATCATCGGTACTGTCACCGGCTCGACGGCTGCGCCCAGGTCCGCCATGACCCGGGCGGCCGCCTCGACGGCGGATTTCACTTCGGCATCCACCACCCGGTCCAGCATGGACTCCGCGAGGCCGACGCGAAGGGGCCGCAGGTCGGTGTCGAGCGCTGCACGGTAATCGGGAACGGGGTCCCGCAACGATGTCGGGTCGCGCTCGTCCTCGCCGGCGATGGCGTTGAGAACGATGCAGGCGTCATCGACCGTTCGGGTGATCGGGCCGACGGTGTCGAGGCTTTCGGCGAGGGGAAATACGCCGTGCCGGCTGACGCGTCCGTAGGTGGGCTTCACGCCGACCACGCCGCAGGCACTGGCCGGGTAGCGCAGGCTGCCTCCGGTGTCGGTGCCCAGGGTTGCGAAGCTCAAGCCTGCCGCCGCCGCCACGCCGGAGCCGCTGGAGGACTGGCCGGTCCAATGCCCCGCGTGCCAGGGGTTCTGCGGCGGCACCACGTCGGGGTGATAGCCGATGCCCGCGAATTCGGTCATCACCAGCTTGCCGACCAGCACGGCGCCGGCCTCGTGCAGCCGTGAAACCACGGTGGCGTTTTCGGCGGGAACGCGCTCGCGGAGAATTTTCGATCCGCAGGTGGTGCGGATGCCGGAAGTGTCGATCAGGTCCTTGGCGCCGTAGGGAATGCCGTGCAGCGGGCCGCGGTAATTCCCGGCGGCAATCTCCTCTTCGGCGCGCCGGGCCTGCCGAAGCGCGAACTCGGCGCTGACGGTAATGAACGCGTGCAGTTGGGCATCGAGCGCCTCGATGCGATCCAGGCAAGCCCGGGTGAGCTCGACGGGAGAGATCTCCCGCCGCTCCACCAAGGCGGCGACCTCGGCGATGGAGTCGTAGTGCAGCAACGAGGCGGCCCGCCCGCGCCGGTTATTGGCCGATCCAGGGCGTCTTCACCCAGCCTTCCGTGTAGGGGCTCATGATCTGCATCCTCAGCGCCACCTTGCTGAAACGCCATTGGCCGTCGATCTTGACCAGGTCGTCGTGGTAGACGCCGGCGATCCAGACGGGTTCCCTGCCCTCGCCGTCCGGGCTCGGCATGGTGCCCAGTTGCCACAGGTACCAGGTGCCGTGGGCCGACTGCCCGTCTTGGGCGAGCTCGATCTGCGGCGCGATCATGTAGTGAATCGCCCACAGCATGATGTCATCGGCGCCCTCGAGAAAAGCCCGGATCTCGTCGTGGCCGCTGTAGGAGCCGTACTCCTCGCCGATGTCGAACACCGCGTCTTCGGTGAACAGGGCCATCATGCCGTCGAGGTTGTGGGTGGGGTCGCAGTAGCGGCCGTACAGCACCTTCAGGGCACGGATCGCCTCGATGTCCTCCAGCCGTGCGACGCGGCGCCTCAATGCCTGGAGTTCGGTTTCCTCTGTCATGGGCGGTCCTCGATCCGGGTTCGGTGTCCGGGCATTCTCATTCTGAAACTCATCGGCCTTCCGTCTGCGGCAGCGGGCGGCTCACACATCCGGCGGGGTCATGTTGGGTATCTCCACGCGGACGAGGCGGCGCGGCTCGAAGCCGTCCACCACGGCGGGCTGCCTGAACAGCTCGACGGCGGGCGCGACTTCGCAATACGACAGGGTCAGGTAGAAAAGCGGTTTCAGCTCGCCCGGCAGGTCGGCGGGGTCATGATCCGCAAGCAGCGTCAGGATGTCGTCGACCCGCGCCTGCATGGCGGTATAGAAGGCGCGGATGTCCTCCATGTCCGAAGCGAGCCGGGCGCCCTGACGCTCCGCTTCGCTGCGCAGTGCCCATTTGTCCTCGAACGGCAGCAGTTCGGCGAATTCCGGGGGCAGGCTCAAGATTCGGTCTCCGCGGCTGCGTTGGCCCGGCCGCCGGTCATCAGGCGTTGACCATGTCGTCGATGACCTTGCTCGAGTGCCGGATCAGCACTTCCTGGTCCTGCAGGATCTGGTGGGTGATCGCTCCGGATTCCAGGCCCACCTGGGTGGCTTCCAGCGTGCTGCCGTCCTCGAGCCAGGCATCGCGCAGCAGCACCTTGCTGTGCTCCAGGTTGAAGCGCTGGGGCACGGTCTTCGCCGGCGGCAGGTAGCCCCGCGCTTCCCAGATGGCTTCGTTCACCGAGATGGGCCACATCGTGTGCGTGATGTACATGTTGGCGAACAGCAGCAGTTGCATGTTCGGAAAGATCGCGTACTCGTCGAAGGCCCAGTTCGGGTCCTTTGCCGGGTTCATGCCGGGCGGCGTCTCCCCGGTGGCGAAGTTGGCCACCGACGGGCCGTGGGCGAAGGCCTGCAGCGCGCTCGGCGTCGGCTGGAACTCCCGGTTGCCGTAGTAGGAGATCAGCCGGTTGCGCTCGAACAGGCGTATGTCGACCACGTGCCGCGAGGGCTCGGCCATGTTGGTGAGAAAGCCGGGCAGCGAGCGGCGGTGCAGTGTCTTGGCGTGATACCCCTCCTGCTGCGAATCGACCAGCACTTTCCAGTTGGCCCGAAGGCGCGCGCGGTAGCAGAAGCAGACGCTGAACGCATCGAAGGGATAGCCGTCGGTGAGGCCGTCGATCTCTTCGAGGTGCTCGGTGAGCGGCCGGTCCGGCTCGGGCGCCAGGTTCACGAAGACGAAGCCGTTCCAGGTGTCGGCGGGCAGTTCGTGCAGGCCCAGGTTCGGCTTGTCCAGGTCGAAGAACATGTCTTCCTCGGAAACCCCGAAGAGCTTGCCGTCGTTCCGGTAGGTCCAGCCGTGGTACTTGCAGGTGAACCGGTTGCGGCGGCCGCATTCGTCCCACACCAGCTTGTTGCCGCGGTGGATGCAGACGTTGTGAAAGGCCCGCACCCGGTTGTCGGCCCCGCGCGTGATCAGTATGGAGGCCGGAATCACGTCGATGGAGCGAACCACGTAGTCGCCGGGCTGCGGTATCTCGTCCGCACGGCCCATGTGCAGCCAGGTGTTGCGGAATATCCGCTGCCGTTCCTTCTCGTAATACTCGGGTGAAATGTACGGCTCGATCGGTACCGGCCCGGTGCCGAGTTCCGGGTATTCGAGCGTGTACCGCCGCTCGCCTGATGCGCCCATCGAGCTTCCCCTGTTTTCCGGTTACCGCCTCAGGCCTCCTGCCTCTCATGCTTATCGAAAGACAGGTCCTTCTGCAGGATGTTGTGGTGGATGGTCTTCGAAATGGGCGAGAGGCCGCTCGCCACGCACTGCCAGGATTCGCCCTCGTCATCCGTCGCCCAGAGTTCGCCGTCGGTGTTCGCCGCGTAGATGCTCGAGCCCCCCGGCCAGGCATTGATGCACATGGCCTCGAAGCTGGCGTCGAGGCGGGGAGGCATGCCGTTGTCGACGATCTCCCAGGACTCGCCGCCGTTGCGGGTTCTCGCCACCTTGGGGTTGGCGCTCTTGGACTGCATCCAGTGGTAAGGGTCCGCATCGCCGCCGCAGACGAACATGACGTCCTCGTCCAGGGGATTGACCACCATCGGGTCGGGGTAGCCGATGGGCCTGATGCGCTCGGACAACTCGTTCCAGTTCTCTCCCGCATCGTCGCTGCGATAGAAACCGTAACCCGTGGGCAGGAACAGGCGGTCCGGGTTGCTGCTCAGGATGAGCACGCGGTGCACGTCGTCGTTGAATCCCTGCAGTTCCTGCCAGGTCTCGCCGCCGTCGGTGGTCTTGAACAGCCCGCCCTGCTCGACACAGGCGTACACGGTGTCCGGATCCTCGGGATGGATGGATACGTTGATGACATGGGCATCGTGGGGCGGCGCCGGGAACGTCCAGTTGGTCACGCTCGGCATCGACAGCAGCGACGCCAGTTCCCGCCAGTTTCGTCCCAGGTCGTCGCTCACGTAGAGATGCGCGGGCTCCGTCCCGGCGAAGAGCCGCATGTCGCCGTTGGTGCGCACGTAGTTCACGCAGTAGACGTTGTCGGAGGCGATGCCGTTCGTGCGCTTGTCCCAGGATTGCCCGTCGTCCTCGCTGATGAACAGGCCCGCGTCGTGGGTGGAGGCCAGAACGACGCCGGACTCGGGCTCCCGGGCGATGGCGATCGCGTGATGCTCCTCGAGCGCCCGGCCCGTCTCGTTCCAGGGCTCGCCGGCGCCGGCGCGCTCCAGGGTCGCAACGCCCCGGACGGTCGCCACCAGCAACCGGTTGGACGGTTCCTCCGAGGAGTAGGTGGTCGGCCCGCCGTGCGATAGGCAGATTGTCATGTTCGTGTCTCCTTGATCTGTAGCATTGCCGGTATCGTTCCCCCGTCTATTCCGGCATGGGGGGAAAGGCGCCGGACTGGGCCGCCACGCCGCCGTCGACGCTGATGACGGCGCCGGTGACGAAGGAAGCCGCGTCCGAACACAGCCAGAGTACCGCATCGGCGATCTCCTCCGGCTTGCCCATGCGATTGACGGGCTGCATCACGGTCATGGCCTCGCGAACTTCCGGGATGTCGCCGACGAAGTCGCTGATCATCTGCGTGGCGATGACGCCGGGGCAGATGCAGTTGACCCGCACGCCCGTCAGGGAACACTCCAGCGCCGCGGCCTTGGTCAACCCGATCACGCCATGCTTGCTGGCCACGTAGTGGGCCATGGTCCGGTAGCCGAAGAGCGCCGCCGTCGACGCGGTATTGACGATGACGCCGCTGCCCTGGCCCGTCATTACCGGTATCTGGTACTTGAGGCCGGCCCACACGGACTTCAGGTTGACGCCGATGACGTGATCGAAATTCTCCTCCGAACAACTCGCGATCGGCGTGAATTCGCCGTCGATGCCTGCGTTGTTGTGAGCGAAGTCCAGCCGGCCGAAGCGTTCCACGGCGAAGGCGACGGCGGCTTCCACATCGGCGGTTTTCGAAACATCCGTCGCGATGAAACCGGCTTCTCCACCGGCGTCCTTGATGAGCCGCACGGTTTCCTCGCCCCCGGCGGAATCGATGTCGGCACAGGCCACGCCCGCGCCCTCCCGGGCAAACGCGATCGCGGTCGCCCGGCCGATTCCGCCGCCGGCACCGGTCACCAGGCCGGCCTTGCCGGCAAACCTGTCCGCCATCCGTGTGCTCCTCCCGTCGGTTTTCGCCTGGTGACTTAGACGCCAGTCACTGCCGGCACCCCACCTCGGGCCACGACCGGTCGGTGCCGTTCAATGTGCCCGACGACGCCACCAGCGGAAATTGCCTACATTCATTTCATCCATTGCCCATAGCGCGTGAGCTGGCAATTGCGCGACTCTGCGGGAGAACGAACAGGGGGCAGTTCATGGCGAATGCGGTCAGCCACGACCAGAACTTCAAGAACCTCATCCTCGACTACCCGGGCGATGCCCTGGCGTTCTTCGCCCCGGAAGAAGCGCCCGGCCCCGATGATCAGGTGAGCATCGTCCCGGTGCGCCAGGAACAACTCAAGGATCGCCTGGGCAACCGCTTCCGGGAACTGGACGTGCCGCTGCTCGTGGAATGGGCCGACGGCCGCCGCGAGGCGGTGCTGTTCGCCCTCGAAGAAGAAACCGACGCCCGGCGCTTCTCCCTGCACCGGCTGGCCCACTACTGCCTCGACCTCGCCGAACTGTACAAGACCGACCGCGTGGTGCCGGTCGCCATCTTCCTGCGGGAGGCAGAGACGGCCCCCGCATCGCTCACCCTGGGCACCGAGCTTCGCCGCTACCTGGCGTTCGGCACGCTCGCCTGCAAGTTCAAGGAGATGCCCGCCAACCAATGGCTGGACAGCAAGAACCTGGTGGCGCGGCTCAACCTGCCGAACATGCAAAGCCCGAAGAACCGCAAGGTCGAGACTTACGCCGCGGCCACCAAAGGATTGCTGACGTTGGAGCAGGACAGCGACAAGCGGGCCAAGTACATGGAGTTCATCGACTTCTACGCCGGCCTCACCGACAATGAGTACCGGCGTTATCGACAGCAGTATCCCGAGGACAGTTCTACCATGGCAGGAATCATCTCAAGGGCCCGCGAAGAAGGCATGCAGCAGGGCATCGAGCAGGGCATGACGCAGGGCATCGAGCAGGGCATGCAGCAGGGCATCGAGCAGGGCATCGAGCAGGGCATGACGCAGGGTATCGAGCAAGGCATGGAGCAGGGCATCCAGCAGGGCATGCGCCAAGGCCGCCTCGAGGGGGAGCGTGCGCTCCTGGAACGGCAACTGAAGCGACGGTTCGGTCTGCTGTCGCCCGAATTCGGCGCAAGGCTGGGCCAGGCGTCTGCTGCCGATCTGGAAACCTGGGCCGAAAAGGTGCTCGATGCACCGACGCTTGACGACGTATTCGATTCAGGTTGACTGCTGGCCGCACCTATTCATGAATAATCTGCTGCGGTCGCCAATAGCAGCGAAAACACAGGGCGTGCTCCCGCCGCGTGCTCAACGTGCTGAAAGCACGCCTGTGCGCGCTCTGGTCCGCGCCACCCTGCGTTTTCACTACTCTTGTCAACCTCGCTACGATCATTCATGAATAGGTGCGGCTGATATGTTTTGACCTGTCAACCCCCTCAAGGAATTTCCTCACGCGCTCTTCTCCGGATTGAAAAAACTTGTTGTCGGCGCGGTGGATTTGTGGGCGAGAGGCGCACGAGTGTGGGCAGGCGGTGGGCAACGCGCCAGCGTTGTCCACGGGCTGTCCACACGGCCCGAAGGGCGTGCGCCAGTCCGTCAGGACTCGTCCACATATCCACGGCGCTCTCGCACAGGTTCGAGCAGCCTCGAACCGCGATCTCCGGGTCAGGGAGATCGGCGTGTTGGGTCAGGACAAGGCCGGGCTGATAGCGACGGTGGATCATGCTGATATGCGTGGATTGGGTACCGACCGGACTTCACTACGTCGCGGAGCTGGCCTTTCTCTAGCCCGACCTATTCAGTGCGCCGTGCAAAGGTGCACAACCTTAGTGGGTGCAAACCCCACCCGGCAAGAGTCGTTCCAGCCGGTAGCAATCGGAACGGCCGTGGAGGTAACGAACCGGTCGAAGCTTCTGGTGTAGAGGGTCCGTAAGGGACTTGGCGAGCGTACAGGCCGTCACGTGCAGTGAACGCTGAGCAGGCCTCGAAAAGGGCAATGCGGAAGCCGACCCGCCTGAATTACGGGGAAGGCCGCCGTCGTTGGGGAAGCGAACGACGCATGCACCCAACGGTTCCGCCGGGGTAATGGCGACGGCATGTACGAAAGAGGGGTTGTGTGCAACACGGGAAACCCCTTGGGGCGGCTGGCAAGCGGCGCTGGCCGACGGTGGCGCTGTGAGGCGCGGAACCGGCCCCCTGGGGTGGCGGAGAGGGTCGTAGTACCGATGAAGCCGGGTAATGCCGGTGGAGGAAAGGACCCTTGGTCTGGGAATGGTGCTGGCAGGAGCGAGCGCGAGGCGATTGACGAATGAGTCTGGTAACACCGAAAACGGTCGAGAAGCTCCGTAAGGCACTGCATGCGAAAGCGAAGGAAGAAGTCGGGTTCCGTTTCTATCTCGTCTACGACAAGGTCTACCGGCGGGACGTTCTGAGCCATGCCTATGCGTTGAGCCGCGCAGCGCGCGGCGCGCCGGGTGTGGACGGCGAAACGTTCGGGATGATCGAGGAGCGGGGGCGGGAGGCGTGGCTCGACGAACTGGCGGAGGAACTGAGGAAGAAGACCTATCGAACCGCCCCGGTACGCCGGGTGTGGATACCGAAGGGGAACGGGGGACGCAGGCCGCTCGGGATACCGACGATTCGGGACCGGGTGGTGCAGACGGCGGCGGTTTTGGTACTCGAACCGATTTTCGAGGCGGACCTGCAGCCGGAGCAGTATGCGTACCGCGCGAACCATCGGGCGCAGGACGCGGTTCGGCACGTTCATTGGCTGGTCACGCACGATCACGATGAAGTGGTCGATGCGGACTTGTCCGGCTACTTGGAAGTGTCTTCACACTGCCCCCCAGTTCATGCGGGATCGCCGAACAGGCCG
>JAPPHD010000192.1 GCA_028821125.1 Gammaproteobacteria bacterium | reverse complement strand
CGGTCCGCGACGAGCGGATCCACCGTCACCGCATGGTCGCCGCTGGTGACGGAAACATCGAGGGTATCGATCCGATCCTCGAGCATGCGCACCCGCGGCCCGGCAAGGCCGTGAATGACGGGACGACCCACCGCGACCCCGAACGAACCGTTGTGGATGCCGGTTTCGCCCGCCACCGTTTCACCGATGTTGTCGACCGCCCTGCGCTCGAGTTGCTCGCCGGCAAGCACGGCGTGGGGTTGGACGAGGCCTTCCGCGGAAAGCGGATGGCCGACGACGAGGACTTCCTCAATGCGGGGATCCGTTTCCCCGGATTCCGAATCTTCCGCGTAGGCAGGCGCCGCAAGCCAGGCCGTCAGCGCGAAAAGCAGCTTTTTTGGTTGCATGAAATTCTCCTGATGACAGATGGGTGGATCGTGCGGCCTCGCTGCGAGGTCGCGCATTGACCGGGACTGCGGCGATCAGGAGACGGGGGGTGCGCGGGAGGGTCGGGCCTCGTATCGGCGGGGAGAGAGGGTGGTTGAGAACACCGGCACGGCATGGGCCCGGCACCGCACGGGCGGTTGGGCGTCAACCCATCCGACCTCCGTGACTTGTCCGGGCTCGGAAATTGCACAGAGGATGCAGGCGTCCTCTTCTGGTGCATTGAGGTGCAGGTGCGCGTCGGCGAACGATTGCCCGACGCAGAGCACCAATGCCGCGAGCAAGCCCCATCGTTGTAGCCGGCGCTGAAGATTGAGTGGCGCCCTCGACATCCGGTCCGCATGTGAGAAACCAGCGAGGCGCCGGTTGTGCCTGGTCACGGAGTACGGCTGCGCTGGCTTGTCCGGGCAAGGACCGGCTTCGTTGATACGATTGCCGATGTCGTACTTTCGCATGGAGCGACTCTTCAGGTTTCTGCTTCTATCGAACAGCCGCCAGCACCGGGCAGCGAGTTTGCATGCGGGGCTTCCCTTTCGGCGCACGGCCACTTCATCCTGCCTGATACAAGGCCATCGAACGAGCTTAACGCGCCGAAAGGGAAGCCCCGCATGCAAACTCTTTCCCCAAATCCGGCGTTGTTCTTTCCACGTCGGCAGGCCGGGTTGGGAGCATTCGTCCGCATGCCCCTGCGATGCGGTCTCCAAGCGTCGTTGCTGCCGTCGAATTTACGTTATAACATAACATTTTTGCGGAAGGAAACGGCATCCGCGGCCGGGTTCGAACCCGTCGGCGATCCTACGTTCATCCATGAACCGGTCTGGCTATAGCGATCCATCGTATCCGGCGACAGTCGGAAGACCCCGCCTGGACCTGTACGCGGCCGGGCTCTCGGGGCTGTGCCTGCTCCACTGCCTGGCCCTGCCCCTGCTCGTGACGATCATGCCGCTGGTTGCGCAAACCGCCGAGAGCGAGCTGGTGCATCGACTCCTGGTCGTCGCTACGGTTCCCGTGAGTCTCCGGGTCATCTGGAAAACCAGGGCCATGCACCGCAACCGGCTCTTTGTCGCCGTGGTGTTCGTGGGGCTCGGTCTGCTGCTGCTGGCGGCATTCATCGAGGCGGTGTCGGCGCACGAGGAACCGATTACCCTTGTCGGCGGGGTGCTGCTGTGCTCCGCCCACCTTTGGCACTGGGCGCGACAACGCGGTACCGGTGGCATTGCCGGCCTCCCGGCCACGTCGCGTGAACATTGATTGTCGGAGCCGGAATTGAACAGCGGAGATGGAGGCGAATTGTCCAGGCCGTCGGCTAAAGCGGCACGACTCGCGCCAAAGTGGCGGGAACTCGCCGAAGCGCGCTCTGCCGAGAAGGGCGAGCGATTGACGCCGGCCCGGCTGGCCGTCTACGCGGAACTGCTGGCATGCGACCGGCCCCTTTCCGCATACGAACTCATCGCGCTGCTGGAGCGGCGCCAGGAGCGCAAGATCGCGCCATTGACCGTCTACCGCCATCTGGACTTCCTCATGCGAATCGGCGTCGTCCACCGGCTTCAATCCGCGCATTCCTACTTGCCGTGCGACCATCCGGACCATCCGCACGACAGCCAGTTCCTGCTGTGTTCCTCGTGTGGCCACGTAGACGAGGTGGAGTCGAGGGGAATCGAGACGATGCTGTCTGAATTGGCAGACGAGCGCGGATTCAGGCCGGACCACACCGTTGTCGAGATAAAGGGGGTCTGCGGCACCTGCGCCGGCAGCGTCCCTGATTGAGAGCCTGGTACTTGCCTGGTTCGCCATGCCGGACCATTTCCCGCTCAACCTGAAGCCGTACGACGTGAGACTTGCGGACGCCAGCAGCGCCCGCGTTGGCAAGTCAACGGGGCGGGGTAAACGGTAGCTGTAACCAGGCGCGGCGATCTTTCATCAACCGACGGCATCCAGGGGGTTGAACTCCCGCCAGGCACTGCCCAGCACGCGAATCGCCGAACGAAGAAAGATAGCCAGAAGGACCACCGCGACAAGCAGGTCCGGCCAGGGCGAGGCGAGCATCCAGACCGCCGCGGCCGCTCCGATGACCGCGACACCTTCGATGACGTCGTTGCGCGAGCACTCCCAGGACGACGACATGTTGATGTCGTCGTGGCGATGCGGCGAGAGCAGTTTGAGACAGACCGCGTTCGCGATCAGGTTGAGCACCGCCGCCGCGGACATGGTGGAGGCTTCCGGAGCGTGCAAATCCGTGAGCCGCCAGACGATCTGCCCCGCGACAACCAGGGCGGCGCCCAGAATCAGCAGGCCCTTGACCAGGGCAACGCGCGCCTTGGCGTGGGCGGAGGCGCCGACGACGGCGAGGCTCAACGCATAGGTGAGCGCATCGCCCAGATTGTCCAGGGTTCCGGACAGCAGGGCGGACGAGCCGCTCAGCACCGAGCCCGCGACCATGATGGCGAATGTGACGACGTTGATGCCGAAAACCCAGGCCAGCACCCGCCGTTGTCGGCCGTACAGGCTGGCGAGGTCAAGGGTGCTGCTGCAGGAATCCGACATTCGGACTCGATTCACGAAGCCGGTGCGTTCGGACATTAGTGCAATTCCGTCAGGATTGACAGATTCCGCCGCGACGCTCCGCGGCTCGGTAGCGTTCGCCACGCTTGACCCGTCGTTCGAGAACGGCTTTTATGCTGACGCGGCTTTGCTGACGCGGCTTTGCTGACGCGGCTTTGCTGACGCGGCTCTGCTGACGCGGCTATGCTGACGTGGGGGCGCCCCGGCCCGGTGAGCCTGCGGTGCGCGGGCGCGAACCCGACTCGTTCGACGACCCGGCCCGTCAACAAACGGTGCAGCCGCAGCTTTGGGACTTCATCGCCTCACAAGGACGCCCCGCAAATGGACACCTACACGGACATCGAATTCAGCATCGACGACCCGGTCGCGCTCATTCGCCTGAACCGGCCCGCCAGGCTCAATGCCTTCACGAACCGGACGCTCCGCGAAATCAGGAGTGCCGTGAACGTAGCCGCTGCCGACCGGCGTGTAGTGGGCATCGTTATTACGGGGGAAGGGCGCGGGTTCTGCGCCGGTCTCGATGCCGAGGAACTGACCCGGGTCACCTCTTCGGACAAGCCCCCGGAAGCCACGCCCGAGGATCAGGTGCCCGGCTTGTTCACCTATTTCCTGGAAGTGCCGAAACCCATCATCGCCGCACTCAACGGGGTGGCGGCCGGCGGCGGCCTGATTCTCGCCCTGATGAGCGACCTGCGGTTCGCGTCTTCGGCGGCGAGCCTGGTCACCGTATTCCTAAAGCGCGGCCTGGTCGCCGAACATGGTTCGACCTGGCTGCTGCCCCGTCTCGTCGGCCTGGGCCGTGCGCTGGACCTGCTGTGGATGAGCGACCGGATCAGCGCGGAGGAAGCCCGGGAACTGGGGCTGGTGGACCGTGTGTTCGAACCGGAAAACCTCCTGCAAAGCGCCTGCGATTACGTGCGGCGCCTGGCAGAAACCTCGCCACCCGGGGCAATTGCCGAGACCAAGCGCCTGGTTTACCGCCATGTCGGCACCGACTACCTGACCGCCCTGCGGGAAGCGGAGGTATCGCAGAACCGCCAGGTGGTCGCGCCGGATGCGGGCGAAGGCGCCCGCGCCTTTGTCGAGAAGCGAGCGCCGGTATTCCAGCGCATCGGGGAGTAGCGCCATGTCGATGCTGAGCCTTTCCATCCCGGACCATGTTCGCCCCTTGCGCGACAAGGTGCTGCAGTTTGTTGAGCAGGAAATCTACCCGGTTGAAGCGGAGGTGCTGGCCGACCGGGTTTCCAGCCGACGGGACGGGACGCTTCGCGGCCTGATGGACAAGGCCAAGGCCGAAGGCCTCTGGGCGCTCGGCCATCCCGAGGAACTCGGCGGCGGCGGCCTGCCGTTCATGGACTATGTGTTCATCAACGAAGTGGTGGGGCGCTCCGAGGTGGCCACCGTGGCGCTCGGCACCCACTCCCTGCAGGACTCCATCATGCTGCACCTCTACGCCAGCGAGGAGTGGCGGGAGAAGTACCTGCAGCCGCTGATCGACGGCGAGGTTTTTCCCAGTTTCGGCATGACCGAACCGGACGTGGCCAGCTCCGACCCCACCCAGCTCCAGACCCGGGCGGAACTCGACGGCGACGAATGGGTCATCAACGGCCGCAAATGGTTCACGTCCGGCGCCAACTCCGCCGCCTATACCACGGCGATGGTGCGCACCGAACCCGATGCGCCCGACCACCAGGCGTTTTCCATGATCGTGGTGCCCACCGACACGCCCGGCTACAACATCGTTCGTGACGTCGAGGTCATGGGGCATGCCCAGGGCCACTGCGAAGTGGTCTACGACAATGTGCGGGTGCCGAAAAGCAACCTGCTCGGCCCGCGTGGGCAGGGTTTCAAGATCGCCCAGCAGCGCCTGGGCCCGGGCCGCATCTTCCACTGCATGCGCTGGCTCGGTCAGGCGCAGCGGGCCTTCGACCTCTTGTGCGGCCGCGCCAACAACCGGGTGGCCTTCGGCAAGACGCTGGCCGAACACCAGCAGATCCAGAAATTCGTCTTCGACTCGGCCTGCGAGATCCAGGCCAGCCGGCTCTTGACCCTGCACGCCGCCCAGAAGATCGACCAGGGTACCGAAGCCCGGGTGGAGATCGGGCTCATCAAGGTGTACGGCGCGCAGATGCTGCACAACGTCATCGACCGGGCCATCCAGGTGCACGGCGCCAAGGGCGTCACCGAAGACACGCCGCTGGAGCGCATGTACCGCAACGCCCGCTACGCCCGCATCTACGACGGCGCCGACGAGGTTCATATCCAGAACACCGGCGGGCGCATCCTGCGCCGCTTCGCGCGCGGCGAAGGGTTCGATTTCGGGCTGCGCTGATGGCCGCGGCAGGCAATGGAAAGCGGCGCAGCAATGAAGTGAGGGTTACCGGCTCCTGTCTTTGCGGGGCCGTGCGTTTCACCGCCGCGAAGGAACCGCGCCGGGTGACCCACTGCCACTGTGTCATGTGCCGGCGCGCGACCGGTGGGGCGGTGGCAACCTTCGCCACGTTCGCCAGCGATACCGTCGAGTGGACGGGGCCCCTGGCCCGCTACGATTCAAGCGCGCGCGCATGGCGGGGATTCTGCCCGACCTGCGGCAGCAGCCTCTGCTTCGGCTACAACCCGCGTCCCGAGCGCATCTACATCACGCTGGGCGTCTTTGACGATCCAAATGCCTGGCCCGCCGGGTTTCACGACTATCGCGAAGCCCGTATCGACTGGCTGCACGTAGACGACCATCTGCCCGATGCGAAGGACTTCAGGAAACCATCTCCCCGCAGTTGAACGGCATCATCTCCCGTCGGGCCCTCGAACCATCGGTATCGGTGCGCACCGGCGTCATGTTGTAACATCGCGCGGCGCCGGCCGTCGTGCCGCGGTCACCGGGAAAGACATGCGCTTTGGATACGTGGTTCCAAACAACGCCGGGGTCAGCGACCCCAACGAACTGACCGAGTTGGCCCGGCAAGCAGAGGCCTTGGGATTCAATTCGGTCTGGGTCAGCCACCATGTGCTGAACCTGGGTTATGTCGCCGAGCGGCTGGGCAACGCGCCGTACCACGATGCTCTCGTCACGCTCACCTGGATCGCCGCGCATACCCAACGCGTCCGGCTGGGCACCAGTGTGCTGGTGATGCCCTACCTGCACCCCATGGTGCTGGCCAAGGAGCTGGCGACTTTGGACCACTTCTCCAACGGGCGCCTCACCGTCGGGCTTGGCGTGGGCAGCCTGCCCGAAGAAAACGCCGCACTCGGCGTCCCGTACAACACCCGTGGCCGGTACAGCGACGAGTTCATCGAAGTGTTGCGGGCGCTCTGGACTCAGGACCCTGCCACCTTTCGCGGCCGATTCTTCGATTTCGAGGATATAGTCACTTCGCCGAAGCCAAGGCAGACGCCCCATCCACCCATCGTCATCGGCGGCAACCGCCCGCAGGCACTCAAGCGGGCGGCCCGCCTCGGCGACGGCTGGCACCCGCTGAACCTGCCTCCCGACAGCGTGCGCAGGCGGCTGCCGGTGATTCGGGAGGAAGAACGCAACGCCGGGCGAGCGCCCATGCAGATCGTTCAGCTACGTATCGGGATGGAGCGCATAACGCCCGAGGCCGTGGCCGACTTTGAGAAAGCGGGCGTTACCGAACTCGTCGTGCACACCGAAACCGGCGACATAGCCGGCAACCATGCCGCCCTCGAACGGTTCAATGCCGAGGTCATGGCAGCCTGAAAAAGGTACATTGCAAAGCTGGGCTCCTCACCGAAAGCAACAGACCAGACAAGCTTCCATGACTCCGATCACGTGTATCGAAGACCTTCGTCAGCTTTTTCGAAAGCGCGTGCCCCGCATGTTCTTCGAGTACACCGAAGCGGGTTCGTGGACGGAGAGCACGCTGAAGGACAACCTGAGCGCCTTCGAGGCAATCAAGCTGCGGCAAAAGATCCTGGTGGACATGACCGACCGGTCGTTGAAGACCCGCATGGCGGGCCAGGAAGTCGCCATGCCTGTGGCGCTCGCCCCGGTCGGCCTCACCGGCATGCTGCACGCGGACGGCGAAATCAAGGCGGCCCGGGCAGCGGAGCGGTTCGGCATTCCCTACTGCCTCTCCACAATGAGCATCTGTTCCATCGAAGACGTGGCGGAACACACTTCCGAACCGTTCTGGTTTCAGCTCTACGTCATGCGGGATCGGGAATTCATCGGCCGCCTCATCAACCGGGCCAAGGCGGCCGGCTGCTCCGCCCTGGTGCTCACCGTGGACCTGCAGATCCTCGGCCAACGGCACGTTGACGTAAAGAACGGCCTGTCGACGCCGCCGAAGCCGACGCTGAAAAACCTGCTGAACATCGCCGGCAAGCCCCGCTGGGCGTTCGGGATGGCGCGCACCAGGCGCAAGAGCTTCGGCAACATTGTCGGTCACCACCCGCAGGCCCGGGATACGCGCTCGCTTTCCATCTGGACGGCCCGGCAGTTCGACCCCAAACTGAACTGGGACGACGTGCAGTGGATCAGGGACCGCTGGGGCGGCACCCTGATACTCAAGGGCATCATCGACGTCGAAGATGCGCGCATGGCCGCCCGGAGCGGCGCCGACGCCATCATCGTCTCGAACCACGGCGGGCGACAGCTCGACGGCGCCCCTGCCGCGGCCGACGCGCTTCCGCCCATTGCCGCCGCCGTCGGCAACGATGTGGAAGTCTGGGTGGACGGCGGCATACGCACCGGACAGGACCTTTTCCGCGCCCTGGCGCTCGGCGCGAAGGGCACGATGGTCGGGCGCGCCTACGCCTACGGCCTGGGCGCCCTGGGCGAAGAGGGCGTCGTCACGGCACTGGAGATTCTCCGCCGGGAACTCGACCTCACCATGGCGTTCTGCGGCCTGCGCAATATCGAGGACGTTTCGGAAGATGTAATCTGGCGCGCATGACCGTCACCGACTCCCTCGCGCAATTCGTCGAACATCACCTGAAGGCCTGGCCGGAACTCGAGGCGCCTTTCGACCCGGCCTGGCGGTCGCCTTGCGAGATCGGCGAACCCTATACCCGCCAACCGCGCAACGGATCGGACGAGCCGGGGGAGTTCATTCGCTGGCGCCCCGTGAAGCGATCCCTGGCGGACGATTTCCCCGGGCTCGAGAACGCTCTGGAGACCGAAGTTCACCCGGACATCAAGTCATACTACGGCGCGTTCTGGTCCGGCAATCTCGAAGCCGAGGCGCCCGACGGTCACGTCAGCCTCATCATGCTGTGGAACCCCGCGGACGCCGACCGCCTGATCGAGAACCAGATCGGACATGCTCTGGTCAACCGCCGCAGCAAAAGCCCCCTGAGCCTGTTCTTCGCGTGCACGGAGCCGGATTCGGACCTGATTCTGACGGTGCGCAACGACTCCGGCGAAGTACTGCTGGAACGCCCCGGCTACAAGCCCCTGCGTTCGGTGGCAGGCAGCCTCGCGGAGTTTCTCGACCTGTTGGCGCCCGTCGGCCCGGGCACCAACGCCGCACTGCCTCCCTCACTCTCCGCTCCAGGAACATAGCGATGCGGCCTCTGACCCTGGGCCCCGTGAGGTCGCTGTCCGGCGACGTTCGCCTTCCCGGATCGAAGAGCATTTCCAATCGGGCACTTTTGCTGGCGGCCATGGCCGAAGGCCGGACGCGCCTGGTCAACCCGCTGCGCGGCGACGACACCCGGGTCATGCTCGATGCGCTGGCGTTGCTTGGCATCAATATCGCGCAAGACGGCGAGGACCTGACGGTGGATGGAGTCAACGGCCCCCTGGTCACCGACGGGCGGCGGGCGCAACTGCACCTCGGCCTGGCCGGCACCGCATTCAGGCCACTGACGGCGGCCCTGACCCTGGGCAACGGCGAATTCGAACTCGACGGCGTGCCCCGCATGCGGGAACGGCCCATCGCCCCCCTAGTGGAAGCGCTCACCGGTCTGGGCGCCGACATCGAATACACGGGTGTGGCCGGTCATGCACCGTTGCGGGTGCGGGGCAGGGGATTGAACGGCGGCGACGTGGCTATCGACGGCACCCTGTCCAGCCAGTTCCTGACATCGCTGCTGCTGGCCGCCCCGTTGGCCGGCGAAGAAGTCAACGTGACCGTGGCGGGAGAGTTGGTCTCGAAGCCGTACATCGACATCACCCTGGACCTGATGCGCCGTTTCGGTGTCGAGGTGGAAGCGGAACCCGGCTATCGGGCGTTCCGCATCCCTGTTGCCGACTACCGCTCGCCAGGACGGCTGCTGGTGGAAGGCGATGCGTCCGCTGCAACCTACTTCCTGGCGGCCGGAGCCATCCGCGGCGAAGGCGTGCGCGTACACGGCATCGGCGCCGACAGCATCCAGGGGGATCTGGCTTTTACGGACGTACTGCAGGCAATGGGCGCACGGGTCACGCGACACGCCGAAACGATCGAAGCGGCTCCCGGCAGGCTCAGGGGCATTCAGGCGGACCTGAATCATATCCCCGACGCGGCGATGACCGTGGCCGTGCTGGCGCTGTTCGCCGAGGGCCGGACCCGCATCGACAACATCTACAACTGGCGCGTGAAGGAGACGGACCGGCTCGACGCCATGACCCGCGAACTCGGAAAGCTCGGCGCCGTCGTCGAGGAAGGCAGGGATTACCTGGTAATCGACCCGCCCGCCGAACTGCGCCCCGCCACGATCAGCACCTACGGCGACCACCGCATGGCCATGTGCTTTTCCCTCGCAGCCCTCGGCGGCGTCTCCGTCACGCTCGACAACCCGGATTGCGTGGCCAAGACCTTTCCGGATTACTTCGAGGTGTTCTCGTCCCTGGCCGATCGCCCGTGAGCGTTTGGCGGGGACCGGTATGCGGATGAACCGGCAGTGCCAAGCCGACCTAGTGTCCTGTCGGGGGCAGGACACCAGAGCCGCCGCCGGAAACATTGGGCCTCAGGGTCACTCTCGGTTTGGCCGCGGGGGCGCGGGACATCGACGCATCGGCGAGCGTCTCCAGAAACTCCTCATAACGAGGCTCGAAGTCCGGCCGCCCGCCGTCAATGAGCGCCGCGTACTGCGGAGCGATCCGTGGAAAGAGGCGCGCGCTCACAAGCACCAGCGCCAGCAACGCAGCATCCACCCGCCCGCGAATGCCCGATTCCGCCAGACGGGTTTCCAGACCCTGAATCAATCCACCGATTGCCCCTGACCGCGCGGCGGCAGCGACCGGCCCCGGCCATTCGAGGCTTTCCCAGGCGATCAGCCGGGCGACAACCGCATCGATCTCCTGATCGCCCGCCCAGGGCATATCGCCCAGCCGGTGTTGCAGGACGGCCTCGAACAGCGCCTCCTTGCCCCCGAAATAGTGATAGATCATCCGCTTGTTGGCGCCAGATCGCGCGGCCACCGCATCTATGCGGGTACCCGCAAAACCCGCAGCGGCGAACAGGTCCTCCGCAGCCGCGAGAATACGGGCCCGCGTGGCATCCGGATTTCTGCGGGGCATTTAAGTAACCATATATTTACTTTCGCAGGCCGTATTATCCCCCGGTTCCGTAGAAAAAGAAACTAACTGGTTACTTCAGCCGACAAACAACGAACACAACTGCCGCTGACAATGCGCGCAGCCTCTCATCGCTGGAAGTTGAGCCGTGCGAGCCGGGACCTCGGCGCGCGGGCACCTCGACGTGGAAGGAACAATGCCGAGCCTCGGGAAAGAGTTCGCATACGGGGCTTCCCTTTCGGCGCGTTAAGCTCGTCTGAACGCCTTGCGTACCACTGGACAATGTGGCCGTGCGCCGAAAGGGAAGCGCCGTATGTGAACTCGCTGCCCGGTTCTGGAGGCCGTTCCAGACGAGCACTTGCACCGTCCCAATGGCATGAATCGCACATTCAAATTTTCCGCGTCGCGAAACGCGTGCATAATTGCCGCAGGCCCAATCCGGTCCTGTTTCGCGAGGTGACGCCCATGCGAATGAGCATTCCTGTCCGATTGTCGTTCATGCTGCTCCCGTTGCTTGCAATATTGATCGCACCAACCGTCCAGTCCGCATCGAAAGTCGAGCTTGACGCACGCGTGTCGGCAACCCTGGAGCGGCTTCAGGAACACGAAAGAGCCTCTGTCGAGCTGATACAAAAGGCCTCCGGCATCCTGGTGTTTCCACGGGTGCTCAAGGCGGGGTTCGGGCTGGGCGGCTCCACCGGCGAGGGGTCGCTGCTGGTCAATTATCAGCCGGTTCAATACTACCGGACCACTTCGCTTTCGATCGGCCTGCAGATCGGCGGGCAGGCATCCAGCGAAGTTGTCCTGTTCATGACCGACGACGCGCTGGAACGCTTCCGCGAGAGCGACGGCTGGGAAGCCGGCGTGGACGGCAGCATCGCACTCATCACCGTGGGCGTCGGCGGCGACATCGATACCCACAACCTGCAGAGCCCCATCATCGGTTTCATCTTCGGCAACCAGGGCCTGATGTACGAACTGTCCTTCGAAGGCTCCAAGTTCTGGAAAATCCACAAGGAGTGAACGCCGGCTGATCCTCCCCGGGGGTCAAGCCTGCAGCCGACTGACTGAACGCCTCCGGCGAAGCGCGAGCTTTCAGCCGGACCGCATCAAGCCGACGACATCGGCTTCCAGGCGAAGCAGAAACCGCTTCGCCTCGAGCCCGCCGCCGAACCCGGTGAGACTGCCGTCGCTGCCGATCACCCGGTGGCAGGGAACCACGATGGGCAGGGGATTGCTTCCGTTGGCGCCACCCACCGCCATCGCCGCCCGGGGATTGCCGATTGCCGAGGCGATCTCTCCGTAGCTGCGCGTTTCCCCGTAGGGTATGTCGGACAGCGCCCGCCAGACCCCGAGCTGGAAGGCCGTGCCCGCCGGCGCCAGTTGCAGGTCGAACGTCCGGCGTTCGCCCTCGAAGTACTCGCCCAATTGCCGTTTCGCCTCATCGAACGGCGCATCCCGGCGAACCCAGCCGTCTTTCGGCCCCTGCGCCTTCGGCCCCGACGAGAAGCCGACCAATCGGAGCCCGCTGCCGGAACCCGCCAGCAGCAGCGGCCCGATGGGACTGTCGAGAAAGGAGTAGAACATCAGGCACCTCCTGTTTTTAATGCCCGGGCGGCAGCGCGGCCCGGTCGAGGCTGCGCTCCACCGCGCCAAAGGTACATCAACGCATAGCCGCGCCAGGGCGCCCAGGCCCGGGCTCGCCGCCGCGCCCCGGCGGCGGTCGTACCGAGCGCCTTCAGCACGCCCCAGTCGCTGTCCGGAAAGGCATCCGGGTCCCTGGCGACGCGTAGCGCAACGTAGGAGGCCGTCCACGAGCCGATCCCCGGCAAGCTGCACAATCGCTCGCGCATTTCCGCGCTGTCCACGCATTCGTCCAGTTGCAGCGAGCCCGCCTCCACCTCTTCCGCCAGGCGCCGAATCGCCTCGCCGCGCCTGCCCGGCAGACCGATTTCGGCGGGATTCACAGCGGCAAGCACCGCCGGTGACGGAAAGCCGCCGTCGCCGAACCGTTCCATCAGGATGGCAGCCAGCCGCGTCGCGCGCGCCACGCTCACCTGCTGGCCCAGTATCGCGCGCACCGCCATTTCGAATCCGTCCCAGGCGCCCGGCACCCGCAATCCCGGCGTTGCACGCACCCGCGGGCCCAACAGGCCGTCGTCGGACAGGTGCGCATCAATGGCGGCCGAGTCCGCATCGAGGTCGAAGAGCCGCCGCGCGCGGCGCAGGACATCACCGATGTTGCCCTGCATCGCCGCCGGCACGGTGGCGGTCAGGCCATCGGCCTCCCAGCGAACCTCCAGCCACCCGGAGCCGGTTGCATCGAGGCGGCGCCGGTACGAGCGATCCTGCACGGCTTCCACACCCGCCAGCGCACGCTTCGCAAGGTATCCGAATACCCAATCGGCGTTGTAGGGCTTGCGAACCGGAAGCTTCAGCTTGAGCGGCTGCGCCCCCCGGATGGCGCCGTGGCGGCGCAGATGCGAAGGCGGGCACCCGAATGTCGCCTTCATCTCCTCATTGAAACGGCGCAGGCTGCCGTAGCCGGCGTGCATGGCCACATCCGACAGCTTAAGGCCGCCGGCATCGATCAGGCGCTTCGCCAATTGCACCCGGTGCGCCCGGCCGAACCTCGCCGGCGTCGCTCCGAGCTCCGCAACGAAGACGCGGTTCAGGTGGCGGCCGGAACAACCCAGGCGGGCGGCCAGTTCCTCCACCCCGTGGTCATTGAGGTAACCCGCATCGATCAGCCGCAGACCGCGCACCGCGGTTTCGCTGCCCACCGTCCACTCCGGCAGCCTTCCTGCGGCCTCCGGGCGGCAGCGCAGGCAGGGGCGGTATCCCGCTTCCTGTGCGGCCGCCGGTGTGCGGAAATAGCGAACGTTCTCCCGGGCAGGCGCCCGTGCCGGACAGACCGGCCGGCAATAGATGCCCGTGGTCAGAACGGCCGTGACGAAGCAGCCGTCGAAACGGGGGTCGCGGCTCAGGCGCGCGCGTTCGCAGATTTCAGTGTCGGGGACCATTCGGCTGCATCGCCCGGGATTTACCGGGACTATAATCCCGATTCGCCCGAAAACCTCGCAGGATCCGGACATTGTCCGCAATCGCCGCCGCCCCCGACCGCCCCGTCAAGCTCGTGCCCGTCAGCATCGCCAAGCCGTGGGGGCGGGAAATCTGGTATTCCGGCATCGAGGAGCGCGGCGAGAGCCGGGTACTCACAGCCGGTGGCGAACGGCTCCTCGGCGATTACCTCGACGCGGTCGGGATTCCCCGGCCGGTGATCCTGCTCAAGGTGCTCGATCCCCATCCCGAACCGGTGCGGGGCGACCTTTACTTCGAGGTGCACGAGCACAAGCGCGAGGTCTACGTGGTGACCGCCGTGGACCGGGGCGCCTGGCCGGACGGAACGGGCCGTATCCGGTTCGGGATGAACCAGGACATGCGCCGTCGGTTCGCCGATGACGATGAATTTCGCGCGGCCTATCTCGCCGCGGTGCGCGAATACGAGGTCATCCGGCAGAGAATCGACCGGGGCGATGCGGTCCCGGCGGAGGAGGAAGCCTGCAAGAGGGCGGCGATGGATGCGTTCACGAGCCTGAAGCGCCTGCATCCGTCGGATGTGGTGGTGGTGCCCACCTGGACACCCCACGCCCTGCAGCACGGCACCCGGGTGGCGGAGTTTCAGACCGCGTCCTACGAGCGCTACATCATATCTTTCGCCCAGAAGGTGCTGACCCAGGACGGATGGGACAGTGAGCACGCCATCGCACGGCTGCGCCTCGATGCACCGGGCGAGCCGGTGTTCGAGCAGGTAGCCCCCGGCGTCGAACGCATAGCGTCCTTCGATGACTTCGGCGTGTGGCGGGCGGCCGTGGAGCGGGGCGGTCCCGTCGCCCTGCCGTCGCGGGGGAACCATGCGCTGTGCATGGCCCTGGAGGGCCGGATCGAGATAGGAGGCGTCGAACTCGGGCCGGAGGAGGCTTGCCTGATCCCCGAATCAGGCCTCGGGGCTCACCGCATCACCACCGGCGTCACCGCGCGCTGTCTGATCGCCGCGCCAGGCCTGTGAATCACTGCCGCTGGCTGCCGGCGCACGGCGCTGGCAATATCGCGCCTCACGCCGCCTGACGGGAAACGGAAAAGCACCATGGCCTCCAGCGCTGAAAACGAACTGATCGTCGAGCAGATCCAGATCGGCCCGATGCAGAACTTCACCTATGTGGTGGGCCACCGCACGACCCGGGAGGTGGTGATCGTCGACCCCGCCTGGGACATCGACAGCCTGCTCGAGCGCCTGGACGAGAAGGACTACCTGCTCAAGGGGGCACTGGTCACCCACTACCATCCCGACCACATCGGCGGCTCGTTCGCCAACCACGACATTCAGGGCATTGCGGAACTCATGGAAAAGCGGCCGGTCAAGGCCTACGCGCACAAGGATGAGGCCAGTGGGGTCAGGAAGGTGACGGGTATTTCCGATTCGGATCTCATCAAGGTCGATTCCGGCGACACCGTCCGGGTCGGAGAGATCGAGATCGAATTCCTGCACACACCGGGACATACGCCCGGCTCCCAGTGCTTCCGCATCAGGAACACCCTGGTCTCGGGCGACACGCTGTTCATCAACGGCTGCGGGCGGGTCGACCTACCCGGTTCAAACGCGGAAGACATGTACCACAGCCTGCAGAAACTGAAGAGCCTTCCCGACGAGACCCTGCTGCTGCCCGGCCACAATTACGCCCACGTCGCCAGCGCCACCATGGGCGAGACCAAGCGCGTAAACACTTACCTTTCGGTGAAAGACCTCGACACCTGGCGCATGTTCATGGGTTGACGTCAGGGAAGCAGGTGCGCTACCGCGTCCCGCTCTTCGATCAACTCGGCTTCCGTCGCCAGCAGCTTCTCCCGGCTGAAGGGATCGATGTCCAGGTCTTCGACCAGCCGCCAGTCGCCGTCCGCACAGGTGACCGGAAACGAAAAGATCAGCCCCTCGGCGATGCCGTAGCTGCCGTCCGAGAAGACGCCCATGCTGACCACCGAGTCGGTACCCTGCGCCCAGTCGCGCATGTGGCCGATGGCGGCGTTGGCGGCGGATGCCGCGCTCGATGCACCCCGGGCCGCAATGATCTCGGCGCCGCGCTTCTGCACGGCGGGTATGAAGTCGTTCTCCACCCAGTCTGATTCGACAAGGCCAAGTGCGACCCGGCCGCCCGCGGAAGCATGTGAAATGTCGGGGTACATGGTGGTGGAGTGATTGCCCCAGATGGCAAGCCCTGAGACCTCGGACACGGAACACCCCGTCTTCGCCGCCAGTTGGCCCACGGCGCGGTTGTGATCCAGGCGGGTCATGGCCGTGAAGTTGCGCGGGTCGAGATCGGGCGCATTGCGCTGGGCGATCAGGCAGTTGGTGTTGGCGGGATTGCCTACGACCAGCACCTTCACGTTCCGGGCGGCATGATCGCTCAGCGCCTTGCCCTGCACCGAGAAGATCGCCGCGTTGGCTTCGAGCAGGTCGCTGCGCTCCATGCCGGCGGTACGGGGCCGTGAACCCACCAGCAGGGCATAGTCCGCGCCATCGAAGGCGACATCCGGGTCGTCCGTCTGCACGATGCCCGCAACCAGCGGGAAAGCGCAGTCATCCAGCTCCATTGCCACCCCGCGCAGGGCATCCAGAGCCGGGGCAATCTCCAGTAACTGCAGAATCACCGGCTGGTTCCTGCCAAGCATCTCGCCGGCCGCAATGCGGAAGATCAGCGCGTAGCCGATCTGCCCCGCCGCCCCGGTAACGGTCACTCGAACTGGTTTCGTCATGTCTCTTCCCGGTTTTTGCTGCTCTTATTCTATTCTCGAAATCGCGCGCTAGTTCTCCGGCGTTCGCGACCGCACCGGCGGATTGACGGGCTGTGGGTCGATGTCCCTGTAATAGGCGTCGAGTTCCTCGACAGTCCAGGGCGTGTCGCGGTATTCCCCGTGCACCTCGGCCGGATGGGTCCACAGGCCTGTCTTGCGGCCATTGAAACTCAGGATCTGGCCGTTGAAACGGGCGGCACCGTCGCTGGCGAGCCAGACGAGGCCCGCTGCCACTTCTTCCGGCAGGCCGAAACCCATATCGACCGGGTCCGGCACTGCCTCGCCCCGCTGGGCGGCGGCCGACCTGGCGCGCTCAAAAACCACCTGGGTCATGTCTGTCTGCGCCACCGGCCAGAGCGCATTGCTGCGGATGCCGTAGCGGCCGAATTCGAGCAGCGAGGTGCGGAGCAATCCGATCATGCCTTCCTTGGCCGCTGCGTAATTGCCCTGGCCGAAACCGCCGACAAGGCCCGAAGCGGAGATGACCTGGATGACATGACCGCCGGTTTCGCGCATGGCCAGCGCTGCCTGCTGCGTGCAGAGGAACGCGCCGCGCAGGTGCACCCTGACCACCTCGTCCCAGTCATCGACGGACATCTTCAATAGCGTCCGGTCGCGGACGATGCCGGCGTTGTTCACCATCACGTCGATGCCGCCGAACCGCTCCACGCAGGTGCGCACCAGCCGCTCGGCCACTTCCGGCTCGGCCACGGACCCCAGCACCGGGACCACGCGGCCATTGCCCGCCTCGATGACTCCGACCGTCTCGGCAAGTGCGCTCTCATTGGTGCCATTGACGATGATCCGGGCGCCTTCCGCCGCGGATGCAATCGCAAACGCCCGCCCCAACCCCCGGGAAGACCCGGTGATCACCATGCGTTTTTCGTTGAGGTGCCCCATGAACGTCAATATAGAGGAACGCAGATACCAGTGAACAGTGCAGACGCGGCCTTTCGCCGGTACGCAGTGCGATCAGTCCCAGCGAAACTCCCGGAACCAGCGGCCGGGCGGCATCGCCAGGGCATCGGCCAGCCACGGAGCCACCCTGGCCGGCAGGTCGTCGCGCCTCGCCCAGCAACAGCCGTCGAACAGTTCCGGTTCATTGACACCCGGCTCGCCCTCGAACCGATGCGACTCGAACACGAAGTTCAGCCCCTGGTGGCGGCCGGAGATGTACGGCAGCACGCAGTGCGGCTCGATACCCTGCGGCACTACACCCGTCTCTTCGCAGCACTCCCTGACCGCGGCCTCGGTGACGCTCTCGCCCCGCCTCAAATGACCGCCCGGCAGGCCGAAATAGCCGTCCATGAAACCGGTGCGCGCGCGGCGCAGCAGGAACAGGCGGCTATCGCGTTCCAGCAGGATATGGACAACGACGGGAAAGCCGTCGCGCTCCGGGCGAGCCAAGAGTCATCCTCCGGGGCTGGCGTCACGCTATGGTGAAACGTGCGGAAACTTGATTCAACCGCGTTTTTTTGGGATGTTTGCGGGTTCGCGTTTCGGCGCGAGCCGTTCCATTGCCGGCGCTTCGAACAACACTGACAACAGAGTCCCGGCAAGTGGTCAACGGGCAGTTTTTCGGCGGTTCTTCCCGTGTTCCGTGCGCGGGCAGCCCAGCGGAATCCCATTGGACATTGGCGTGAGGGGCTGTCAATGACAGCGAAGACACCCGGCCTGCCTCCGAAGCAGGGCCTCTACGATCCGGCTTTCGAGAAGGATAGCTGCGGCGTCGGCTTCATCTGCGACATCAAGGGGCGCCCGGGCCGGAGAATCATCGAGGATGCCCTGTCGATGAACTGCTGCATGGAGCATCGCGGCGGCCTTGGCTACGAGAAGAACACCGGCGACGGCGCCGGCATTCTGCTGGGCCTGCCGGACCGCTTCCTGCGCCGGGCCGCCCGTGAGGAGTTGGGCATTGAGCTACCCGCGCGCGGCAGCTACGGCGTCGGCATCGTCTTCCTGCCCACCGACGCTGGCGAACGCCAGGCCTGCAGGCACCTACTGGAGCGGGAGATCGCGGATGCCGGCCAGCGGCTCCTCGGCTGGCGGGAACTGCCCACCGACCCGGGCGGCGCCGACATCGGCAATGCGGCCAGGGCAGCCATGCCACACATGGCCCAACTTTTCATCGGCGCCGATGCCGACAACCCGCTCACCGGCGATGAGTTCGAGCGCAAGCTCTACCTGGTCCGCAAGCACGCCACCCACCTGCTGCGCAGCGATACGAACCTCGAGCAAAGGCAGTCGTTCTACATCTGCTCCCTGTCCTCCAAGGTGATCGTCTACAAGGGCATGCTGACGCCCGTCCAGATGACGCCGTTCTTCAAGGACCTGAGCGAACCGGATTTCGAATCGCACCTGGCCATGGTGCACTCGCGCTTCAGCACCAACACCTTCCCCTCATGGGACCGGGCGCAGCCCAACCGCTTCATGTGCCACAACGGCGAGATCAACACCCTGCTCGGCAACGAGAACGCCATGAACGCCCGCCAGGGGGTGGTCTCCTCACCGCTCTTCGGCGACGACATCGAAAAGCTGTTCCCGGTGGTGGAGCCCGACTGCTCCGACTCCGGCACCTTCGACAACGTGCTGGAGTTCCTGCTGATGACCGGGCGCAAGCTGCAGGAAGCGGTGCTGATGATGATCCCCGAGGCCTGGCAGCAGCACGGCGGCATGGACCCGGCCCGGCGCGCCTTCTACGAATACCACTCCTGCCTGATGGAACCCTGGGACGGCCCGGCTTCCATCGCCTTCACCGACGGCACCTACATCGGCGCCGTGCTCGACCGCAACGGGCTGCGGCCGAGCCGCTACTACATCACCGACGACGACCGCTGCATCATGGCCTCGGAGGTCGGCGTGGTGCGGGTCGACCCGGAAACGGTCGTGAAGAAGGGGCGGCTGCAGCCCGGGCGCATCTTCCTCATCGACTTCGACCAGGGCCGCATGATCCCCGACGAAGAGATCAAGTCGGAATGGGCGGCTGCCCGGCCGTACCGCGAGTGGCTCGAAAAGCAGCGCATCGAACTCGATGAACTGCCCGCCGCCCAGGCTCCCGCGCCAGACTCTTCGACACTGACCGCCCGCATGAACGCCTTCGGCTACACGGTCGAGACCATGCAGATCATGCTGCAGCCCCTGGTCAGGGAACTGCGCGACCCGCTCGGCTCCATGGGCAACGATGCGGCGCTCGCCGTGATGTCCGACAAGCCGCGCATGCTCTACGACTACTTCAAGCAGCGCTTC
>JAPPHD010000057.1 GCA_028821125.1 Gammaproteobacteria bacterium | reverse complement strand
GGGAAAACAACGGCTTATGCCTGAAAATCAGGCCATTTCTGGGGGGAAGTTCGGGCTAACGCACGGGGCTCCTACCTCGGGTGATTGACGGCAAACCGCTGCTCCGGCCATGGGTGCAGGATTTTCATTCGCGGCCAGAAAGTGGTCGCAATCCTGCTCAGTGTGTCCAGCTTGGTACGGTCCATTTGCGACCGACGCCGCATGGCGCGCAGCCACATTAGCCGCAGGCGATGCGAGAACCGCTTGAGGTACCGATAGCTGGTCGGAACCGCGTAGTAGCGCAGCCATCCCGTAAGTACTTTCCCTAGCTGCGGCGCGTCAAACAGGATGAGACAGCAGCGTCAATCAGGGTGAGACGAGGTTCGCCGGCCAGGAACGGAGGGAGGGCGTAGCCCGACTGGAGTTCCTGGCCGGCGAAAAAATCCTCGTAGGCCTCCTGGCGTCGGTGGCCGGTCGGGCAACGCTTGTGCTTTCCCGAGTCGAAGGAGAGCGCAGGGGTGCCCGGCCGCCACGTCACCGATTGCCAGAAGGGGCTATTCATGAAGCTCAGAAAGACCCACTCGATCGAAGTCGCGTCCGCGAAGGCGGGCTTCAGCCGAGCCACCGGCTACCGTGTGCTTGCCGATCCGCCCATTCCGAGCCAGGAGACCAAGCCACGGGGCCGGCGGCGGCCGGACCCGCTGGCCGATGTCTTCGACACAGTCGTCGTACCGATCCTGGAGAACAGCCCGGGCATCCGCCCGGTCGGCGTGTTCCAGGAGTTGATGCGCCGCCATCCCGAGCTGGACCCGGGCGTACGGCGCACCCTGGAGCGGCGGATCCGCCTCTGGCGTGCGGAGCACGGTCCCGATCAGGATGTGATCTTCCGCCAGAAGCATGAGCCGGGCCGGCAGGGCCTGTCCGACTTCACCCGCATGGGGGCGCTCGGCGTGACCGTCGCCGGTGAGCCTCTGGATCACCTGCTCTACCACTTCCGGCTTGCCTGGTCGGGCTTCACCCATGCCCACGTGGTGCTCGGCGGCGAGAGCTTCACGGCGCTGGCAGAGGGGCTGCAGGACGCGCTGTGGCATCTCGGCGGCGTGCCGCGCCAGCACCGCACCGACAGCCTGTCGGCGGCGTTCTGCAACCTGCGCAAGGACGAGGCGCAGGACATGACCGAGCGCTATGAGGCGCTCTGCGAGCATTACGGCATGGCGGTCTCGCGCAACAACCGGGGTCTGGCCCACGAGAACGGCTCGATCGAGGGACCTCACGGCCATCTCAAGCGCAGCGTCGCCGACGCTCTGGCGCTGCGCGGCTCCCCGGACTTCGACGACCTCGACGCCTACCGCAGCTTCATCGCCGAGGTCGTCGGCCGCGCCAACGCGCACCGCTCCAAGGCGATCGAGGCCGAACGCGCGACGTTGGGCGACCTGCCGGCGATCCGGACCGCCGATTACGAGCCGATCAGCGTCAACGTCACCTCGTCGTCCGGCTTCGTTCTGCGCCGAGTGTTCTACACCGTGCCCTCGCGCCTGATCGGCCACCGCCTCGGCGGGCGCATGTACGACGACCGCCTCGAGCTCTTCCTCAGCGGTACTCATGTCCTGACCCTGCCGCGCGGCCGCGCCGACGCCACCGGCCCCAATGTCCATGTGGTCAACTACCGCCACGTCATCCACTCGCTGAAGAAGAAGCCGGGGGCGCTTCTGAACTTGGTCTATCGCGACGAGTTGTTCCCGCGCGAGGCCTACCGGCGCTGCTTCGAGAGAGCTCTGGAGCGGTTGAGCGAGCGTGACGCCTGCCGCCTTACCGTCGGTCTGCTGGCGCTCGCACATGAGGAGAACTGCGAGGCCGAGCTGGCCACCGAGATCGACCGTGCGCTGAAGGCCGGCCAGTTGCCCGACCTCGCTGAGCTCAAGGGGCGCTTCGCGCCGCAGCGCGGCGAGATGCCCAGCGTCGACGTCACCAGGCCGCCCCTCGTCGGCTATGGCGCACTGCTGAGCGTGGGAGAGGCGGCATGAGCGACAAGGACGACATGACCGCCGCGCCCGACCCCAACAAGGTCGACGCCATGAAGCTCTCCCTGATGCTCTCCGATCTCCGCCTGCCGACGATCAGCCAACTCTGGCAGAGCTTCGCCAAGCGGGCCGACAACGAGGGATGGACCGCAGCCCGCTTCCTCGCCGCGCTCACCGAGCACGAGCTCGCCGAACGCGACCGGCGGCGGATCGAACGTCATCTCAGGGAGGCCAAGCTGCTGCCGGGCAAGACCCTCGCCTCCTTCGACTTCAACGTCGTGCCGATGATCTCGAAGGCCCAGGTCAACGCGCTCGCCGTCGGCGACGCCTGGCTCACCCAAGGCGCCAACTGCCTGATCTTCGGCCCGCCAGGCGCCGGCAAGAGCCATCTGGCGTCCGCCATCGGCCTCGCCCTGGTCGAGAACGGATACCGCGTGCTCTTCACCAGAACCACCGATCTGGTGCAGCGCATGCAGGTGGCCAGACGCGAACTCGCGCTGGAAAGCCTGCTGGTCCGGCTCGACCGCTTCAACCTCCTGATCCTCGATGACCTCGCCTATGTGCGGAAGGATCAGGCCGAGACCGGCGTGCTCTTCGAGCTCATCTCGGCGCGCTACGAGCGGCGATCCCTGCTGATCACCGCAAACCAGCCCTTCGGCGAATGGGGCAAGGTGTTCCCCGACGAAACCACGGCGGTGGCTGCCGTCGACCGCCTGGTCCACCATGCCACCATCCTCGAGATGAACGTCGAGAGCTACAGGCGCCGGACCGCACTCGAAAAGAGCAAGAAAAAGGGCGGGAACCCGACCAATTGGCCACTGAGAAAAACACCAACAAAAACTGAGCGGACCACCACCGCCTCAATCGCGGCCCGCGGGAGATCGACCCCGCGGGCCGCCCCCCCTCCGCGTCAATCTGCCGGCCTGAAGAACTGTCGCGCCGCGACAATCAAAACCAGAAAGAGCTTGCAATCTCCGCCGCGGAGCGGAATCCTCAACTCGCCGCTGCCGCCAGGAGTCTCATCCTGATTGACGCGCGGCTCTCACCCAGATCGTCGCGCCACACCCTAGCCATTTTGCCACCTCATAAGGGTTGTGATGCATTCGCCGACGCAGTTCAGCCTTGATGCGCTTCAGGGTTCGGTCGACCCGCTTGCTCACCAGCTTCCGCCCCAGCACGAAACTTCCGCTCTCCGCCGTTGCGCAGTAGTGCGTAAATCCGAGGAAGTCGAAGGTCTCGAGACGCCGCTCTCCCCGTGCCCGGCGGTCCGTATCCGCGAACCTGCCGAACTCGATGAGACGGGTCTTGTTGGGGTGTAGTTCGAGTGAGAATGAGGCCAGCCTGCCCTTCAAATCGCGCAGGAACCGTTCCGCATCCCGCTTGTGCTGGAATCCGACCACGAAATCATCGGCGTACCGCACGATGATTGTGTCGCCCCATGCCGTCCGGGCGCGCCACTTCTTGTGGAACCAGAGGTCGAGGACGTAGTGCAGATAAACGTTCGCCAAAATCGGCGAAACTATCGCACCCTGCGGAGTTCCCCGCAGGTCGTCCTTCCATTCGGCCCCTTCCATGACGCCGGCGTTCAGCCATTTCCGGATCAGGCGGATGACCCGCCTGTCGCCGATCCGGTGTTCGAGGAACCGGACCATCCAGTCCCTGTCAATCCGGTCGAAGGACTTCACGACAGACTACCCACCACCATGAGCTTCCAGCCTCCGTCACGATCACGCGCGAAGCGCACGCATTCGAGGGCCGGTCCCTCGAAGTTCTGAAGCAGGTTCGCCGGCAGAACCGAGTCCTGCTTCTCGTTCTTTGCCCTGACGGCAGCCGTCGCCTCGTTCCAGTCGAGTGGACGGATGCAATGCCCTGCGACGCCGTCGGGATGCGACATGGCGACCATGAAGTGGTCGCCCGGCCCCAAGACCTATTGCGCCTGCGAGCCGTCGTGGATGCTCTGCTTCGTCGTTGTGAAGCGGAGAACTGTCATGCAACTGAACCTGCTTTTTCCGGGAATGCCGCAGCCCCAGGCCAACCTGTGGACGGCTCTGGACGAGGAGACTCGCCGCGAGGTGCTCGAACGCCTGGCGGAAGTGATCGCGAGCGCCGCAAGCGCGCGGGCTCAGGCCGAGGACTGTGACCATGACTGACACCAAGATCGGCCCTGTGCACCGGCAACGGCGTGCACTCGTGTACGTTCGCCAGTCCTCGGCTTCTCAGGTCGAGCACAATCGCGAATCGACCCGGCGCCAGTACGCGCTGGCCGACCGTGCCCGCGACCTCGGATGGCATTCCGACAGGATCACGATCGTCGACGAGGATCTCGGGCTGTCGGGCGCCACTGCGGAAGGGCGCGGCGGATTCGCCCGCATGACCGCCGACGTGGCCCTCGGGCAAATCGGTCTGTTGCTCGGTCTCGAAGTCAGCCGCCTCGCCCGCAACAACGCGGACTGGTACAGACTGCTTGACCTGTGCGGTTTGACCGACACCCTGATCGGCGATGCCGACGGCATCTATCATCCCGGCCTGTTCAACGACAGACTTGTGTTGGGACTTAAAGGCACCATGAGCGAGGCCGAGCTTCATATCCTGCGTGCCCGTCTCGACGGTGGCATTCGCAACAAGGCGGCCCGAGGCGAGCTCTATCGTGGACAACCCATCGGCTTCGTGCGGGGCGAGGGCGACGCCGAGATCGTGCTCGACCCCAATGAAGAGGTGCGCGGCGCGATCCGCGCCGTGTTCGAGCGATTCGCCGAACTCGGATCCGCGCGCCGGGTGTGGCGCTGGTTCCTGATGGAGAAGCTGGACTTTCCCCATCGTTTCCACGGCGGCGCCGAGGTTCGCTGGGAACCGCCGTCCTACCACACCATCCATGAAGTGCTGACCAATCCAATCCGGTCTATGCCGGTGCCTACGTCTATGGCAAGACGCGACGTGAACGCCATGTCGACGAGACCGGAGCCGTGAGAACACGCATCCGCCGGCTGCCCCGCTCCGAATGGCAGGTGCTGATTCACGATAATCACCCGGCCTATATCGACTGGCCGACCCACGACGCCATTCTCGCTCGCATCGCCGGCAATGCCCGGCCGCAGCCGCACGGTGCAAGTGAAGGGGCAGTACGCGAGGGTACCGGCGAAGGCGGCCATCGCAGTCGCCGGTAGCCATCGACGCGGCGGAAGTCGGGCTGATTCGAGAGCGCCTGATGCCCGAAGCGGAAACCGTCAGCTCTCTGCCCACCGCCAGATCAGATCCTTCGCGATCCGTCTCGCGATCCTCTCGAGCTGCTGCTCCAGGCCGTTGTGGGCGGACCCGAACTGCCGCCCCTCCAGGCGGATCAATCGTCCCAGCTGCTCCATCCGGGGGTGGGTCTTTTCCTTGCTCTTCTCGTATTCCGGGTCGCCGAGCCCCATGACCTCCAGGACGTAACGCGCCTTGTCGCTGTCGTCGAAGGGATCGTCGCGGGCGCGGGGGGCCGGACCGCCCGGACGGGTGACGGTGAGAAGGGCGTCCGGCACACAGGAGCCTCCGTGTACCCCTTCCGGGAAGAGGGGCCTCCGGAGCTCGAACTCGGCGACCCCGCCGAGCGCTTCCTCGAGCTCTCTGTCGCCCCGCAGGTCCCGGACCCGCCCAGCGAGGGACAGCATAAACCGGCGCTCGTAGCCCGAGTCGACCGGGAACGGCAATTCGAGGGAGGCGATGGGCTGCGCCCAGGCCATGCAGCACTCCCATCCGGACCCGTCTTCGCACTGTTCCAGCGCGCCCAGGAAGAGATAGGGCCCCTCCACCATATTGCCGTAGACGAACTTGGAGTCCACCGGAGAGGTCACCCTCACGTGGCCGGCGTCCCTGTTCTCGCCGTTGATGTCGTGGCCCTCCACATCATGCGCGACCCAGCACAGATAGCCGCAGGGCGGCGGACCCTTCGGCCAACTCTGCGCTCGCTCGTCCAGCCTTTCCCGGGACTCGTCCGAGCGCCAGACCGCCGGGTCCGTGAACAGAACTTCCGACGCCGGCACCTTCGGCGCGACGGGGAACGCGGCCGCGGCGTTCTTCAGTTCCACGAGCCATTCCGCCGGAGACGGGAACCGCTCCGCGCCTGCCAGCGTGTGAAGCCGGGCCTCCTGGATGAAGCACTTGAGCACATGCGCGACGGGCGGAACCGACCGGCCCGTCCGGCTCCAGGGTTTGCCCTCAGGGTCTCCTTTCTTGGACTGCGTGTCGTACGGTTCGTGCAGGAGCGGATTGAAGAAGTAACCGGAGGCGCCCTGCAAGGATTCGCGCAGGCGGAAGACGCAGCCTCCGTCATGCGGCATCGGAGCGTTGGGACGGTTGCGGAGACTGATGCCGCCCGGTATCTGAAAGGGCACGATGACCGGCTGCTCCGGCTCGTCGGGCAGGCAATCGCACAGGAACCAGAAGTTCGCGTCGCGCGCGGCCTTGGTCACGGAGTCGTAGATCATTCGCATCTCCGGCTCCAACTTCCCGCCCTCCACCTTCACTCTCTTGCCCTCGCGCAGCGCCTCTTCCTCAAGAGGGCCGAGCCACCGGATGTGCTCCAGGGTGAACGCCTTCACGACTTCGATCATGATGATCTTCCCTGCGATGTCCTCTTCAGCGTCATCGGAGCGACGGGAACGGCGAGTGCCGGTGATCATACAAGTACGCGGATCATTCTGCCCGTCGGGCGCGGGTGAACTCGATGTCGCGCGGCGCATGTTCCGGCCGTCTGTCGACCGCCCGGATCGCCCCTGCCTTCGTCTCGACGGTCAAGAGACATCGTCGTTCCCCTCGCTCAGGCTCCATCCGGGCGAGAGCAGAAGCATACCCGGTCGACCTGACAGCTCCTCTCTCCGCGCCGCTGCGCGTGTTCGCCCCATCGACCCGGCAGCAATCAGAACAGCTCTAGCTCTTTCTGAACGCTGTCGTCGCGGCCGGGTTTCTTTCGGCGGGGAGCCTTCTTCTCTTTCGTCTTCCGCGCAGATGCCGGTGCCGCCCGCACGTTAGCCGCGAGAGCGGCGGCGATGAGCGCCGCCCGCTCGTCGCCGAGCACCTGTCCAAGGATCGCCTCAACATCGCTGCCCCGGCCCTCCCGGATCATCGTCTCAAGCCGCGCCGTCAGCACCGCGCGGAGGTCGTCCGCGAACTGCGAAGGCGCGTCGATGTCCGCAATCAGGCTCCGGGCATGACCGCCCACGGCTCGCGCGATGGACCTCTGCTTCGCTTCATCGAGAACCAGGCGGCGATGCTTCCCCGGCGAGGGATCTACCGTCAGCGCGCAATGAACGGCCCAGGCCGACACCGACTTGCCGGCCTCAACCGCGCCCGACCGCACCTCGGCCCACTCCTCGTCGGTCGCGGAAATCGTCTGTTCCGTTCCCTTCCTGCGGACGCGCGGATTCTTCATCACTCCTGCTTTCCTTCGGCGAGCCGCAGAATGCTCATCGCCTCATGCATCGCCAGAGTCACCTTCCTGCCTCCCTGCACATCGATGACGACTTTCGTCGATCGGGCGAGGCGGCGGCTTTCCTCGTAAAGACCACGCTGTGCGTCCTCGGAAAGCACCAGGGGATGGCCGGGCGGTTCCGGAGGAGCGTTCGCGTTCGCCGCCTGGCGGCAGCACAGGATGACCAGGCGCGAGACCGAAAGCCCTGCCTTCCTGGCCCGTCGCCGCATCTTCTCCCGGTCCTCGGGCGAGCAGTAGATGCAGCGCTTCTTCGCGAGGATCACGACGTCCTCCGTCTATCCCAGACCGCCCTCGCCCGCGATCCAGGCTTCCACCTTGGCAATCGACTTCCGCCAGACCGCCTCGCCCGTCTCGCCAGCGTTCTCGTGCCGCAGCCTCTGCAGTTCTTCGAGGATCAGCACCGCCCTCACCGCCCGGTGCAGCACCGGCGGAGGCAGACCGATATCGGTCGCCTCAGCTCGCGCCCTGGCATCAAGGCAGCACTGGATGACGTAGTCGGAGTTCGAGAGTCCCGCCGCTTGCGCGCCCTCGCTGATCTCAGACCATTCGGCGTCGGTTGCACCGACCCAGCGCTGCTTGCGCTTTTCGCCCGCTTTCCTCGCTGCCATCGGCGTGCCCGCCTATCTATGGAAGATACCCCCCATCAGCCGGTATGGAACCACCAACACCATACGGCTTCCATATTCACTGGCAGAGGCCTTCCTAATACCGAAGCCTACAGCGAATTATGGGACCTCTTCAACACCCGGATGTTACTACCGAAACAGCCTTCACCGCAAGCACCATGGCAATACGACTCGCAACGCTATGGTTGATCTCTCAACAACCATCTGATATAGTGACTAGAACTGAATGACCATCGCATATCGAATCATCTCTTCTAACCACTATCTCGTGGTTCTTTGAGTCTACACGTTCGCCAGCCAGGCCGTCGCCCGGGGCGTTCCGCTCTCCACCGTTGCGCGCATGCTAGGGCACGCCGACCCTGTGATGACCTTGCGATACGCCCACGTCGCCGACCGCGACCTGCAAGACGCCGCCGAGCGCATCGGTAAGCTCATTGAGGCCGCAATGGAGGCCGGCGATTCGTCGGCGGCTGTGGCCGCAAGATCCCTTGCAGCCGATTGAGCGCTTGCAGCAAGTCGGCCAAAGAGTTACTTCTGGCCTCGCGACAGGCCAACAGTATTCATCTTCATGTATTGCAATGAGACTCGACCTAATACCGCTGATCAGCGAACCGCGCGAAGATCTTGCGACAGAATACAAGACGTGGCTCGATTTCGGTCAGGAGAGGGATAAGGCCACTTTGGCCAAAGCCTGCATCGCACTTGCCAATCACGGGAGCGGATTTATCGTTCTGGGTTTTGACGAGGATGGCGATTCGCTAAATTCCGTCGCCAGACCTACGGCAATCGCTGAAATCACGCAGGACGCCATCAATTCTATAGTTCGTCGCTACGCAGACCCACCATTTCACTGTCAGTTGAATTTGGTCCCGCATCCTGAAACATCAGTTGTGCATCCTATTATTTCTGTCCCAAGCGATCAATCAGTCCCTGTAATCAGCAAACGCACTTATCATGGCACCATTCAGCAACATCGTTGCTATGTCAGAAAACCCGGCCCTGTCAGCGAGGAACCGAAAACGGCCGAGGAGTGGCGCACATTGTTTCGGCGCTGTGCTCAAGCCAATAGCGAGGAGATGCTTAGTGCAATAAGATCGATTGTGATGGGCCGTGCGGAAACCGAGGTTCCCGAATCGAGCTCGATACAAGAGTTCGAAGACTTTCGTAAGGCAAGCTTGGAAAGATGGAGGACCATCACCAACGACTTGGATCCGGAGGCGCCCGAGCGCTTTCCCAGTGGATACTATGAGATGTCGATTCAACCGGTGGACGCCACACCCGCAGACGATATAGCAGTACTCAAGCAACACCTCTCCCAAGCCCAACGGATTAAGCTGACAGGCTGGCCTCCGTTCCTGGAAATGGAGAGGGAGGGATGGAGACCATACCCGTTTAACGATCATATTGAAGCATGGATCGGCCGAAGAATTGATGACTATACCCCCCGTGAGCCTCTGCTTTCCGATTATTGGCGCGCATCTCAGAACGGACAGCTGTACACCATCCGCGGTTACACTGAAGATTCCTTTGAGAACCAACGGTGGGTGCGCCCAGGATCCGTTGTCGATGTCACTCTACCAGTTTGGCGCGTCGGCGAAATTCTGTATTTCGTCACGCGGTTTCTTGAGGCGTTTGGAGATACTAGAGTGGTACTTGTAAACTGCCGTTTTACGGGATTGTCTGGACGAACAATTACCAGCCTCAATTCCCGTCGTAGGACCAGCTCTCGCCCCTGTCATTCAGATGAGGTGGAAACGGCAGCCAATGTCACGCCGCAGCAACTTCAGGAAAATGTTGTGGAAGTCGTCCACCAACTACTGTCTCCAATTTACGCAGCGTTCGACTTCTACACGCTCTCTCGGACCCTCGTCGAAGAAGAACTTCGCAGTTTACGTGAGAATAGATTCTAGTCTTGGTGGCTCCGGAGGTCGTTTTGCGGCGCCGGGACGAGTTGAAGGCCGAGTTTGCGGGCTTGGCGATCTCGATGAGCGAACTTTCTGCTAAGCCGGCGCTTCTCATAGGCGTCGATGCCCTGTTCGACGAATTCCTGGCCTTCGGTCACCACGAGGTAGACGAGGCAGGCGAGGTCGCGGGCGGTGGCTTTGATCGCAACGGGGGTGTCCATTCGGGCGAGCCGCGCGCGATGTTTGGCGCTGATGAAGGTCTCGCTGCGGCGCGCGGCCAAGGCCGCCACTAACAAGGCCTGACCGACAGGGTTGACCAGTTTCTGCGGTTTGTCGGAGAGATCCTTGCCGCTGCTGATCCTGAGTGGCGGCGCTAACGCGAGCCAGGAGCAGGGGTGGCGGGCGGAGAAGTCGGGGCTGATCTCGGAGGCGATCACCAGTGCCGCTCTGGCATTGATGGTGGGGATCGCGGTGAGATCGACGCCCATCGACGCCGTCTTCGGTGCTGAGCGGTCCGACGTTCAGACGGCCCATGCAGCCGAGAGGACCTCGGCTTGTTCGAGCACGGTCCGAGTCGCCTTCTCCTGCTTGTCGGGCGGATAGCCGTGCTTGCGGAGGATGCGCTTGACCAAGCGGCGGAGATTGGCGCGGACGTTCTCGCGCAGCGTCCAGTCGATGGTGACGTTGTCACGCACGGTCTCGACCAGCTCTCGGGCGATGCCGCGCAACGTCTCGTCGCCGAGCACGCTCACGGCGCTGTCGTTCGTCTCCAGCGCGTCGTAGAAGGCGATCTCGTCCTCCGAGAGTCCCAACGCTTCGCCGCGGGCGTCGGCCTCCCGTAGATCGCGGGCAAGCTGGATCAGCTCCTCGATCACCTGCGCTGTCTCGACGGCGCGGTTCTGGTACTTGCGGATCGTCCGCTCCAGCATCTCTGCGAAGGAGCGCGCCTGCACCACGTTCTTGCGCCGGCGCGTGGAGAGCTCGCCGGTCAACAGCTTGCGCAGGAGCTCCACGGCGAGATTGCGCTGGGGCAGGCCGCGCACCTCGGCGAGGAAGTCGTCAGAGAGAATAGAGATGTCTGGCTTCTCCAAACCGGCGGCGGCGAAGATGTCGATCACGCCCTCAGACGCCACGGCGCGCGAAATGAGTTGACGCACTGCTTGGTCCAGATCTTCCTCCGGCTTCCCTGTGCCGTCCGCGCGTTTGACCAGCACCGATTGCACCGCCTGGAAGTACGCCACGTCGTCGCGGATGCGGATCGCGTCGGCGTGCGGCACGGCGAGTGCGAAGGCTTGGGAGAGTTCGCGCACGGCGGCGATGCACCGATCCTTGCCGTTCTCCTGCGCCAGGATGTGTTCCTGCGCGGCGGGGAGCAGCGCCAGTCGCTCGGCTGCCGTCCCGGAGACCCACGCAGACCAGTCGAAGCCGTGGAAGAGGCTGCAACAGACCTCGTACTTTTCCAGCATCACGGCGACCGCTTCATTCTGATCGAGCGCGGTCTGGCCGGTGCCGCCGCTCTCGGTATAGGTCGCAAGCGCGCGCTTGAGCTCGTGGGCGAGGCCGAGGTAGTCGACGACGAGGCCACCCGGCTTGTCGCGGAACACGCGATTGACGCGAGCGATCGCCTGCATCAGCCCGTGGTCGCGCATGGGCTTGTCGACATAGAGGGTGTGCAGGCTCGGCGCATCGAAGCCGGTGAGCCACATGTCACGCACCAGCACGATGCCGAAGGAATCGCCAGCGTCGCGGAAGCGCTTCGCCAGCGCCTCGCGCCGCGCCTTGTTGCGGATGTGCTGCTGCCACTCGGGCGGGTCAGCGGCGGCGCCGGTCATCACCACCTTGAGGCACCCCTCGTCGTCGTCCTCGTGGTGCCACTCCGGCCGCAAGCGCACGAGCGCGCGGTAGAGGTCGACGCAGATGCGCCGGCTCATGCAGACGACCATCGCCTTGCCGTCCATGGCCTCAAGGCGGGTCTCGAAGTGCTCCACGAAGTCGCGTGCGATCAGCGCCAGGCGCTTCTCCGTCCCGACCACGGCCTCAAGCTGCGCCCACTTGGTCTTGAGCCGCTCCTTGCGCGCGATCTCCTCGCCCTCGGTCGCCTCCTCGAAGCGGGGGTCGATCTTCGGCCGCTCCGTCTCGTCCAGCGTGAGCCTGGCGAGGCGGCTCTCGTAGTAGATAGGCACCGTCGCCCCGTCTTCGACCGCGCGCTGAATGTCGTAGATGCTGATGTGGTCGCCGAACACGGCTTGGGTGTTGGCGTCGTGGCGCTCGATCGGCGTACCCGTAAAGCCAATGAACGAGGCGTTAGGCAGGGCGTCCCGCATGTGCCGCGCGAAGCCGTCGATGAAGTCGTACTGGCTGCGGTGCGCCTCGTCGGCGATCACCACAATGTTACGCCGGTCGGAGAGCAGCGGGTGCCGGTCGCCCTTCTCCTCGGGAAAGAACTTCTGGATCGTGGTGAAAACCACGCCGCCGGATTCCACCGCGAGCTTAGTGCGCAGGTTCGCCCGGTTCTCCGCCTGGACAGGCGGCTGGCGCAGCAGGTCGGCGCAGCGCGCGAAGGTGGCGAAGAGCTGGTCGTCGAGGTCGTTGCGGTCGGTCAGCACCACCACAGTCGGGTTCGCCATCGCGGGCTCGCGGATGATGCGCCCGGCATAGAACGCCATGGTGAGGCTCTTGCCCGAGCCCTGCGTGTGCCACACCACGCCGATGCGCCGGTCGCCCGGCGCGCCGCCCGCTCTGCGGCCGGACTCGTAGCGGACGCGCTCTTCCCTGGCGACGGCTATCCCCGTCCGCTGCAACTCGGCCGCCCGCAGAGTCTCGGCCACGGCGGTGCCGACTGCGTGGAACTGGTGATAACCAGCCATCTTCTTGGCGAGCGCGCCGCTGCCGTCGTCTTCGAAAACGATGAAATCGCGGACCAGCGAGAGGAACCGCGCCGGTGCGCAGGCGCCTTCCAGCATCACCTGCAACTGCGGCATGGCAGGATCGGCCAGCTTCTCGCCCGAGATCGTGCGCCAGGGCTTGAACCACTCCCGCCCGGCGGTGAGCGTGCCGATGCGCGCCTCGACCCCGTCGGAGACGATAAGCGCCGCGTTCATGGCGAAGAGCGTGGGCAGCTCGGCCTTGTAGGTCTGGAGCTGCTGCCAGGCGCTCCAGACCGTCGCGTCCTCGGCCGCCGGGTTCTTGAGCTCGATCAGCCCGAGCGGCAGCCCGTTCACGAACAGCACCACGTCGGGCCGTCGCTCGTGTCTGTTTTCGACCACGGTGACCTGGTTTGCGGCAAGCCAGTCGTTGCCGTCCGCGTCGTCGAAATCCACGACGCGCACCTGCGCTCCCCGGATGCGGCCGTCGTGTGTGCGGTGCTCCACCGTCACGCCGTCCACGACCATGCGGTGGAAGGCTCGGTTGCGGGCCTCGACTGTCACCCCTTCCGGCCGCGTGAGCTTGCGGCTGGCGTCGTCCAGCGCCTCCGCCGGCAAGTCCGGGTTCAACCTGTCCAGCGCCTCACGCAAGCGCCCCTCCAGGACGACGGCGCCATAGTCGGCGCGCTCGGCGTCCGGCGCATCGGGGGCGATGTCGGGGCCGTGCGCGATGTCCCAGCCGCAGCCTTCGAGCCAGGCGAGGGCCGCGTCCTCCACGACGCATTCGGTGATCGCGCTCACGACGGGCGCCACGGATCAATCACGTCAAGGCCGAGGCCGTCGAAGTCGCGGACGTTGCGGGTCGCGACCGAAAGATCGTTCGCGCTGGCGGTTCCGGCGATGAGCGCGTCCCCCAAGTCCAAGACGCGGCCCGAGCGATGCGCCCGCGCCCTCAGAGCGGCGGCTTGGCGCGCTTCCGGGCGGCCCACCGGCAGCATTCGCGGTCCTCGTATTCCGTCACAACGCCGACAGTGCGGCGCTTATGCCGTCGCGGCGGCGCCCCGGCGGGAGGAGGCCGACGCCGAAGTCCAACTCGTGCAGGACAACGGCGGACAGCCACAGGTTGTCATGTCCAGCGAGAAAGGCAAGAACCCGCGCATCCGGCGTCTCCCTCATCAGCTCGGACACCACGTTCGAGTGGGAATACAACTCACTCTGTCGCTAACTTGACCAGCACGCGCCGGGAAGCGTTCTCATGACTTATCTCGTTGTCAATTCACTAAAATTCTCTGTTTGTCGAACCATCCCCGCCCTCGCGATTAAACCCCTGGATGCGCTTCAATGCGCCTTGATTTCCGGTCTATCGCATTCGGCCTGCTCACTGGATGTGCTGCCTGCTCCGAACTGGCCTACTGGCCCTGGGCACCGACGCGCTCGCTGCGTCCCGGCCGAGGAACGAAGACATGCCCAAACACCAACACCAGCACCGGACGCTCGCCAAGCGTATCGTGGCTCGCCTTGCCGTCAACGGCAAGCACGCGGTGTTCTGGGGCTCGGGCCACCCCGGCTTCGGGATGCGAGTCTACGCCAGCAGGCGTGAGGTCTACGTGGTGCTGGCTCGCCAACGTCCGTGCGAACATCGGCCGACACTGGAACATTTCGCCCGACAAGGCGCGCAGGGATGCGGTAGAGCCCCTCGCACGCATCAAAGCCGGCCAGCGGATCGTTGAGCCAGAACTGCAGCCCAAGCCGAACTTGGCGGCTCTCGCCGAGCGCCAACAGCTTGAGTGCGTCGCCATGGACTGCAAGCCCAACACCGTCGGGCACTACGGTTTCATACTGAGGAAGCACATCGTGCAGCGCAGGGATCAGAATCTTGCGTCCAAGGTGAAGCGCAAGGATATCCCCAAGTTCGATCTAAGCGACATGCCGACCATGGTGAACCAATGTGTCGACATTGTGGTGAATATGTTCGACATGGCGGATCATTGGCAGATGAGGCGGCCGAGGCGCAACCCCTGCAAGTCGGTGCGCCGCTATAAGGTCGATCTCCACAAGGAGCGATTCCCAACACCCGAGGAACTTGCACGGCTCGGTTGCACGCTCGACATTGGGCACCCGAAGCGTCTCGCTTTTCGTCACTCGGCGGCGGCGACCCGGCTGCTGGTGCTGACCGGGTGCCAGCGCAACGAGAAATTGACGCTCCGTGAGAGGACATGGACCTCGACGCGGGCGAGTTCAGGATTGTGCGGAGCGAAGACTGGTGCGCGTTTGGTTGCCTTGTCTCCCGCCGCACGGCGGGTCTTGGCGGGCTTGAATCGTCTCACCAACGGTGCCCGGGTGATTTCCGGAATCTAGCCGGGCGAGCTCCTGAGTGATCTCAACAGCGGCTGGCTGGTCGTGCACAAGCGAGCGGAATGGAAGGACTTAAACCCATGGCCTTCGGCACAGCCTCGCCTCCCGGGCTTGCGAACTCGGTGGGAGCCTGCCCATGATCGGCAAGATGCTCAGTCACCGAAAGATGCTGACCACAGCGCGCGACGCTCACCTCGCGCGCGACTCGGTGAAGACATCGGCAGCGCGCGTCGCCGAGAGCTTTCGGACGAACCTGGCGGGCAGAGGCCAAATACTGTGATTAGCCGCCCGCAGATGCTATCCGTCGTCGTGGCGAAGGCGAGGATCAGATGAACAACCTTGAACTCGAAGTTTGGCTGAGGATGTATGAGGAACAGGTCCGTCATGCCCGCCATCACGAGACTTTACGGACTCAATCCACCAACGTTATCATCGTCCTGTCCGCAGCGGCGCTCGCCTTCTTTTCCTCGGAAAACATCTCCACTGGACAACACAGCATGCTTATGATCGTTCTGATTGTCGCCAACATCTACGGCGTGGTCATGAGCATGAAACATTACGAAAGGAATCGACTGCACCTAGAAGTCGCAGCCCGGTACAGGTCATTGCTGTCTCGGCACAGCGGCATCCAAGGCAAAACGTTGAATGAAGAGCGCAAAATCGGCCGACAGAAACACCGGTCCAGATTTGCGATCGTCGGCAAGGTTCGTGCACATTGGCTCTGGTATGGTTTACACGTTGCAATAGCGGCAATATTTCTCATTCTGCTTTTCGACAGTACCTGAGGCCGATCCGAGTTCCTCTCCCCAAGAAAACTGTGACATGGACAAGACCTTTGATCCCGTAGCTTACGCCGCCACCATCGGTCGTGATCTGGTTGCCAGCTTCGATGCCGCCGGGGCTGCTACTTCACCCGGACTTGTGGGCTCTGCGCGGGAGACGTCCATCAGGAAGAAGCTCCAACATTTGCTACCGGCAGGCATCGCCGTTGGGTCGGGTTGCGTGATCGATAGCTACGGCGCAACGAGCAAGCAGTTGGATGTCGTGCTGTATGAGAAGCACCTCAGTCCGGTGTACTCGATCAACGACGATCCCGCCTCAACCTACTACCCGTGCGAAGGCGTAATAGCCGCAGGCGAGATTAAGAGTACGCTGGCGGCCACGGACCTTGAAGACGCTTTCTCCAAGGTTGCGTCGATCAAGAAGCTCCGGCGTTACGCCCGTCGGCCATCCAGTCACTCTGCATACGAGAAACTAGGATTGGAACCTACCGTGCCATTTCGCAAGTACGGCTCACCGCTTGCTGCCGAGGGCGATCCAACGGAACAGTTCAATCAGGACAAGAATCCGTTCGATCAGATATTCGGCTTTTGCCTTGCGGGGAAGCTTTCCCTTGCAGCCAATACACTCTGTGAACGCTTTGTGCAACTGTCGACCCGATGCGGAGTGTCCCTGAGTCTAAACCTCATCGTAACGCTGGACGACCACATCGCATGTCCGATCCAGCTGGCGGAAGATGGCGGAAATGCGACGATCGTTATCGCCGCAGCAGAAGCAGACGCAATCTACTGTGTGAGGCGCCCGCAAGGAGCGTTTCCATTCCTCCTCGCGCGCATCTACACGGTCTATCGTGAAGGTAGGACCGTAGAAGAACTCGCATTTGACCGCTACTTCGCCTCAGCCGGTGAATTGCAGCTTCCGGGCGGCGGCGCGGTCAACAAGATCTCGTAGGTTTGCGCGGGCAGAAAGCACAAATAGCGGTGGGTTTAGCGCGGCGAGGAGATGCTCTTGAAGTTCTGGGTTCTGAGTTCTGCACTTGGACGGGGCAGTAGTGGCAACTTTGGAACCTCGCCCTGAGCTTCGCGTCCCTCACCTGCGTTCGGATCTGAAGACATTCGATGCTGGAGCGTGTCGCGGTTAATTCATGCTCGTCACCGCTGGTCGGCATCTCGTTACCACGGTTACAAGTCCCGGAGTTATTCAGTGTTCGCAAATCCTATGGAAGATCTTGCGGCTGGCTTCTACACTGGCAACATGGGGGACTTTACCATCTTCCATGCGCCAGGAACGCGGAGGTCGCCGGACATGAGCTTAGGGAGAAGTGCGTCGCGAAGCGCCGCGAGATTGCGCAAGCAAACAACGGCATGCTCTTGTTGCTGTAGCATGGGATCAACGGTCTTGCTGAACGCATCTACAAGTTTTCGGGGTGGCACTATCGTATCGGCAAGGTTAAATGCGTCTGCTGGCAACATGTTGACTGTTGTCCCATTCGAGAAGCGCCGCGCCGCCTCGCCGACCCAAGAGGCGGAAATCGCATAGTGCAACCAGAGTTTGGAGAGCGGAGACTGCGGCATCATCTTTATCAAGAAGATGTGGTGGCTGAACAAGGCGTTGCGGCCAGACCACTTGGGAACTATTGCGGAATAGCCGATCAACAGGTGATTAAAGCCTTGCTCGGTGTTGGCGACGATCAAATCGCCGGGTTGAATAACATGCCTCTGTCTGTATTTCCCGGAGTAGTACTTCAGTCCATCCGACTTGTAGCCACCACCCTCCTTGATAGAGTTCAGGTTATGTAACGGCATGCCGGAATCGGGCTTCGCAAGACCGGCCCCTTTGTAGCTAAGGCCCTTGGAGACGGTGACATGCTCAACTAGCGGTCGCACTTCCCACCCCTCCGGGATTTCGCCGAGCTCGGAGTCGACGAGGCGGTGGGGGAAGAGGTCGGCAAGGGGCTGGGGCAGGCCGGGGTCTCGGCCCTCCATCTTGGCGCGGACGGGGTCGAAGTCGACGAACCACGATTTGAACAGGGCGCGGGCCATCGTTTCCAGCGTTTCGTTCATGCGCCGGTTCAACTCGATCTTGTCATCCAGCGTCCCGAGGATGTGGGCAATGGCTCGCTGCTGGGGGACTGGGGGCAACTGAATGTTAAGGGCTTTCAACTCATCAGTGTTGAGTCGGCCCGTACCGTGCCCGGCAAGGTCTACAAGACCTAGCATCCGGTTCTTGTTTCCTAGCACCAAGTATGGGAGGAAACTGGGATCGAGAGCTGACCGAGGCTGTAGCGCTTTGATATCTTGGTTAAACGTCATTGGCTGCTGAGTAACGCATACCGGCAACTCGTTGAGCAACCTCATCCCCCTGGCGAGGAGCAACACGGTGCCAGTCGGAACCTTCCTTGTGCCATTGGCGAGCCCTTCATCAGTGACGTGATCCTCAGTATCACGCAGATAGAGGTGCTTCATATCCTTCGCCGACACCCAAGGAATCGAGCCGTTCCAATACTCCGGTTGATCCTTTGACGGCGTTCCACCCGAAAGAAATTTTGTTACTGCGCCTAAGGTTGCTTCGCGCCATTCGGAGACATCGCGGCGAGCCCCTCTTCGATTTATGACCACATGATCCCGCTCAATCTCTTGGTGAAACCGCTCCGGCAGGCGGGCCCAGTCGCGGACCTCGACGAGGAAGGGGATTGACGACTCCTGTACAGCCTCCTCGAAGTCTCCGAGCTGAAGGGGCGGAATTTCGCTCAGCCCCGGCCCGCGCAGCACCAGGTCGAGGTCGCTGCCGTCGTGACTCTTCCCGCTCACGCGGCTGCCGTAGGCCCAGACCTCCACGCCCGGCAGGTGCTTCCGCAGCAGGGTCTCCAGCACTTGACGGTGCTTCGACTGGAGGTGGAGGCGGTCAGCCATCGTCTGCAGCCTCGATCACGACGGCAAGCGCCTTCGCATCGGCGACGAAGGCCGGCAGCAGCTTGAGCGTGGCCTCCGCAAAATCCTCGCCGTAGTTGTGGGCGGTGTCGTTGCGGTTGTCGCGGTAGCGAAGCCAGCGTTCCACCGCCTCCGCCTCCATCAGCCCGTGCTTCGCGGCGTGACGGAAGAGGTCCTTGAAGGCGAGACGGTCCGCCTGACGGTTGCTGGCGAAGAAGGCGGCGAGGCGCTTGCGCAACAGCTTGCCGCTCTGCTCCAGGATCAGCTCGAACTCCTTGACGCAGGCCGCGCGGTAGATGTCGTAGAGCACGTCGTTCGCCTCTCGGTGCCCCTCGATCTCCCCCAGCGCGGTCTCCAGCGTCTCAATGCAGCGCCGCAGGAAGGTCGTGTCGATGCTCATGACCGGTCGTTCCCGAAGCCCAGCGCCGCGAGGTTGGCGGCGATGGCCTTGTCCAGCCGCGCGCCTTCGGCCTGCTGTTCGCGCAGTTGCGCGACCAGGCGCTTCATCTTGTCCTCGAAGGGCTCGCCGTCGTCTTCCTGCGGTGCGGCGCCGACATAGCGGCCGGGGGTGAGCACGTGGCCGTGCTTGCGGACCTCCTCCAGCGGGGCGCTCTTGCAGAATCCGGGCACGTCGGTGTAAGCGCCGGCGCCTACTTCGCCGCGCCAGGCGTGGTAGGTGTCGGCGATGCGGGCGATGTCCTCGTCGGTGAGCTCGCGATGGGTGCGGTCCACCATGCGGCCGAGCGCGCGGGCGTCGATGAAGAGGATGTCGCCGGCCCGGTCGCGAAAGCGGCCGCCGCCGCGCTCGCGGGCGAGGAACCAGAGGCAGGCCGGGATCTGGGTCGAGTAGAAGAGCTGGC
>JAPPHD010000106.1 GCA_028821125.1 Gammaproteobacteria bacterium | reverse complement strand
GGTTGATGATCAGGCGATCGGGGGGGTAGTGCACCCCCCCCCACGTCTACACCGAGATGGCTGGCCCGCCGCACGGCGTCGATTCTGCCGTTGGCGCCCAAGGTCTGGTAGATGCGTTGCAGGTGGTAGCGCACGCCGCTTTCGCTCAATCCGAGGGCACGTGCGATCTCCTTGTTGCGCCGGCCTCGGGCAAGCCCCTCGAGAATCTCCAGTTCCCTGCGCGAGAAGTCTGGAGCCGGGGTGGCTTGACCGGGAAGGTCGGTATCGTCGAGTGCTTCGAGCAACGCAAGTGCCTGCGACCGCACAGTCGCGTCGAGCTCTTCCCGCAGGAGGGCGCGCAGCCCTTCGATACTCGCATCACCTTCTCGCGACAACGGTCTCGAATAGGGCGTGCCGGCGTACTCGTGCACGTACTCGTTAAGCAGACGGTTCGCCGCCGCGGTATTGGCGGCTCGCGTTTCCAGGGCGGACCAGCTGGCCAGGCAGCGCATCAACGGCCGCTTGAGGCCCCATCCCAGGGCCGTGATCCGCAGGTGGTCAGCCAGATCCCGGGCGGCATCGAGTGCTCCGAGAGCGCCAAGCAGGGCAATGCGAGCACAAGCGATGGCCTCCATTTCCCGCCAGGACTGGCGAGAAAGGGTCAGTATCGAATCAAGATTCTCCGGCAGGTCGGCGGCCGCCCAGGCGCGGCGGGCCTCGTCCGCGTCTCCCGCCCGCACCAGCCATTGGACCCGCTGCGCGCAAAGCAACCGCTTCAGGCACGGCGCATCGTGCTCGTCCGCCCAGTCGATCGACGCCTCGAGAATGTCGACCGCCCCCCGCGGCCCGTCCTCTTCGTACCGGATTTCCGCCAGATTGCCGTGAACGGCGCCACGAATGTCGATCCATCCGGGAATCAGCCGGGGATCCGCCTGCCCGTCGCCGTCGCGCGCCCATCTCGAATCGCGGTCGTTGCACTCGATCCGCAGTTCGAGCGCAAGCGGGCTGGCCATCTCCCGCATCTCGACGATGCTCTTCGAGTAGCATGATTTGGCCTCACCCACCCGGCCCTGAGCCATCGCGCTGACGCCGCTTTGAAGGTCGATCAGGCTGATGCCCTGGGTCGACTGGCCCATGCGGAACAGTTTCTTCGCCCGTGAGGACCGTCGGCGACCGAGTTCGAACCGTCCGTGGATGCTGTCGGCGACGGCCTGAACGGCGAACATGGCTCCACGATAAATCGCTGGAAGCCCATCCTCGTCGGAGTACCGCGTCGCCTCGCTCAGCAGACGGGTGAAATGACAATCGGCGAGCGACTGGCACGAAAACGACCACAGTATCACTCGAATGGCGGTGTCTTCCGCCTGGCGAACGCGAACCGCGTAGTCCGAAGCGGTCTGCCGGAGCGGTTCGGCCGACGCGCGGAACCGCTTGTAGACCCGGCGCGCTTCCACCACGTTGCCTTCGATCACCAGGGCGAGGCATCGCGTCGGTACAAGCTGCGGATGCTGGTCTGCCAGGTCTTGGGTGAGGTATCTGCTGGCACTCACGAAGGGCCTGAGCCCCTCCTTGAACAACTGCTCCAGCCCGCCGCTTTTCTCGAGGACCCTGGCGCACAGGGCATGGTCGTTCGCCTGGGCGGCGTGCAGCAGTGCCGTTCCGAAATCGCCGCCGCGCAGGACCGTCTTGGCGAAGCGCCGGTTGACCCGGCGAAACCGGTCAAGATTCTCCGCTTGACGTCGTTCACGGAGAAGTTTCCTGACCAGCGGATGCAGGCGCAGGGTACCCTCGCTCGAATCGACAGGCCGGATCAGTCCGCGAAGCGCCGACCACAGCGGCGGCCAGCACCGCGCATGCTCGCCAGGAAAAGACGCTTCCAAACGCGGCAGTTCGATCGTATCGAACGTGGCGAGATCGAGCAGGTATTCGCGCTCGGAGTCCGACAGGCCCCGCGTAAGCCGCGCCAACAGGTGTCTCGCGACCATGTCCTCGTCCTTGCGTCGCTCATTGCGAATCAAGCGCAGTGCCACCGGCCAGCCCTCCGTGTTTCGCGACAGTGAAATCAGCTCTTCGCGCGACAGCGGGTGTGCGATGAATTGCGCGATCTCAGGGTCCGAGAAGCGCAAATCCTCGACATCGAGGATCTCACCCTGGCCGGTAAGGATCGGGGTGGCAAGGTCAAGATTTGCCGAGTTCGTCCGCATTGCGAGTGCCGCATGCAGGTTTGGCGGCCCATACCTGCAGATCGCGTCTACGACCTTGGCGGTATCGGCATCGCCGAGGCGCTCGACATCGTCGAACACGATCAACCAGGGAGCGACGGACTTCTCGATGACGCCGAACACCTGCCCGACATCGGGCGCGAACTTCTTTTCGCCCACGTCAACCGAAGCATGAAGACTGGTGAAGGGGCGACCCGACGGATTCCCCCCGAAGTCACGGATCAAGCGGTCAATCAGGGTCTCGGCGGTCAGGTTGGCGTCGCATGATATCCAGACGATGCCCGTCCCGTTCTCCCGCTCGCGCAGGCAGACAGCGCTCAACAGGCTGGTTTTGCCGAAACCGCAGGGCGCTCGCAGCACGGTAAGACGGCGACTGAGCGGTGCAAGGCGCGCTTCGATCTCGGGCCTGGGGAAATAGTCCTCAACGCGCGGCGGGGCTGCCGAACCCCACCTCGCAAGTGCGTCCCTAACGCCAATCGTCGCCAGTTTGCCCGTCATGGTAGGTAATTTCTAATCACTGTTTCGCCGTTTTCCTGGAAGACTGGTAGCACCGAACCGGACGCCTATCTGGTAGCCAATTCCGGCACCTGGCAAGTCCGATTCGCCCCAGTACGACCGGACTACAGCCCGCGCTCCGCCGTATCGGAGACGTCCGCCTCCCCCCACTGGGCGCCTCCAAACCCGCCAGTTTGGCGTACAGCCTGGACGCCACTGAATGCCACGAGATAGGACGAACGAACGCTACACTATCGATACCGACAGTGTCCACACCCTTTTCCGACAGTCTGTGCCGATCCAGGCGGATCGGTCGCGAACGGAGACCCCGGCGGCCGCTTCCCTCCCCGAGCCGGAGTCTCTCGCCCGTTTCAACCCCGGGCAACACCCTGCCGCTTCTCGGCGGCGGCCCTGCCGGCCCGAGCGATCAACCAAGCTGACTGGACACTGAACGCGGCGATGGCCCGGGCCGGGGGACCGGCGCTTGTGGGTGTGAACGCCGTAGCGGCTGCGGACAAAGGTTGGCGTGCCGGCGTAGCGCGGCACAGCGCGGGAACACGGCGGACTACCGAAAGGGACAGACGCCTGCGCCGCCGCCCGGCGATGCAGCACTGCCAATCGAGTGTTCCGGACTGCCGGATATTTCGGTAGGCGGCGCCCGCAATACCCATTATTGTGGTCACCGCTGTGGTGCTCGCAACTCGCCGATGGGGCGGGTCGGGTTTCAGAGTACGGCTGGGCCGACGAATCGCGACGATGCGTGGCCGTCAACGGGCGTTTGCGATGCATCGGTTGCGATAGCCGTCGCCAGCGTCGGCTCAGCCAACTTTGAATTATGCCCGAGCGGCTCCGCAAAGGCCACCGTAGCGAACGAATTTCGGAGCCGGACGACGCGATGCCGGCTCCGGTCGGAAACCAGCGTGAAACGAGACCGACATAAGCGAGAGTCCCGCAACTGCTGCGGATACCCTGCGATCCGCGCGAGCGACCGAGCACCGAGAAGCGCAACGTGCGTACCCTAATCTCGCTCATCTCATTGCGGATCGCCGCACCTGCTTTGGTGCCCGGAACGAAGCGAGCTGTGCTTCGGCTTCATCAAGCTTACCGACATGGCCCCCTTGGCCGTTGCCCAAGCCAAGGGTCATCTTGCCGACAAGGGGCTCGAAGCGCAGGCGGGCTGGAGCCAGTTGCCCGAGGGCCTGATCGACGGCGCTCCCGATGGTGCCCACACGTTGGCGCCGCAACCGCCCGGCGCGGCCTTCGCCGACGGCATCGAATTCGACGGGCGCAGGCTCAACGACTAACTGCGGAAATGCGCGATCGGCAACAGGGACTGGCGGGGCTCTACCTCGCGATGGGCGCGTGGGTCGTCGAAAGACAAGCCAGCAAGAGATAAGGAGGATTTGGAGAAATGATTGAAATGCTACATCGCCGCAGGGGACGCCGGGTTCCTGTGCCGACCGCGGTTTGCGCGACGCTGCTGTTGGCGTGCGTATCGGCTCCGCAGACGGCAACGGCCCAGCAACAGGACAGTTGGCGGGATGCCATCTCGAACTTTTTCAGTTCCAGTTCGTCGGGTGCCGAGAGCGGATCGCGGGGCGCGACCCCGAGCCACGTCTATCAGGCGGTTCAGGACCTGATCGCCGAGATCAACGTGCTCCGCGACGAGTTGGGCGTCTACGACTATCCGCCCGAAGCCGAACTGCAGGACGACCGCGCCGCGATACACGCCTACGTCAAGTCGCTGGAAGTGCTGACCAAGGTCAGCGCGGTCCAGCGTCGGTTCGGGGTCCCCGCGGCACCGGTCGGTCAGATTCCGTTCAAGGAAATCGATTCCGCCGACGTGCTGGCAAACGTCGCGTACATCCTTGAGGAAATCCGCAAGATCAAGTCCGAAATGGTCATTACCCAAGAGGTCGAGCCAGCCCCGCTGACCGGTGGCAAGACCGCCTCGTCCGTCTACAAGAGTCTGGCCGACGCCTCGTTTCTGCTCGACGGGTTGCGGGGCCGGCCCCTGACGCCCGACGACATGTTCCGCAGCGCCGGGTATGTCCTCGACGAGATGGAATTGATCGCCGCGAAACTCCGGGTACCGCTGAACCTCGAGTTGCCCGTGGTTAACGGGGCCAAGCGGCCGGTCGACGTGGCGCAGCAGGTGCTGCGGGCCACCTACAAGGTGATCAATCTTCAGACCCGCCTCGGCATGGACGCATCGGGCGTGCCGAGCCTGACGCTCGTTCGCGTGACCCCCTCCGAGGTCTACGACGCCACCAACATGCTGCTCGCGGAAATGGCCCGCATCAAGTTGCATCTGGACATCAACGTGCCCCGCGACGACAACGCGACCGAGCCGCGGGGGATGCGGCCGGAAGACGCCTTCGCGGCGGTCTTGGTGATCGTCCGGAATCTGGATTTGATGTCCGAAGCCGCAATGAGTTGACGGCCGTGTCCGGCACCCTCTCCGTATCGCGGGCGGTGGCGTTCGCCGCCGCCGGGGTTGCACCCCGGGGCGGGCGTCGTCAGCCGGCACGCCTGCACATATCCGCCGCCGCCCTGCGCTCGGCGTCGGCGTTCGTTGCCGCCCTGACCCTGGCACCGACGGGTCTGGCGGACTCGGGGGGCACGCCGTCGTTCGCCGATGCGGTCAGGGAGACCAGGCCCGCTCTCGAGATCCGGTACCGGCACGAAGCGGTCGACCAGGACGGCATCGACAAGGACGCCCGGGCGCTCACCGCCAAGGCGCGGCTTTCCTGGATCATGCCGGCCGAGAACGGCTTTTCCGTCGGCGTCGAGGGCGACTACGTCTTCGTGTTCCCGCCCGGCATCGGCGAGGACTTCAACTCGACGGAGAACGGGCACACCGAATACCCGGTGGTGGCCGACCCGACAGGCTTCGACCTCAATCAGGCGTTCCTTCGCTTTCGTCACGACGAACTGACCGTCACGGCGGGGCGCCAGCGAATCGTCCATGCCGGCCAGCGCTTCGTCGGGGCCGTTGGCTGGCGCCAGAACGAACAGACGTTCGATGCGCTGCGCGTGCAGTCCACGCATGGCCGGGTCGCCCTCGACTACAGTTTCGTGGCCAACGTCAACCGGATCTTCGGTCCGGGCGACGGCGCGCAGCCGGGCGACTGGAAAGGGGATTCCCACCTGGTCCGCGGCGATCTCGCCCTGTCGGACGGTCACTCGCTCGGCGCGTTCGCCTATCTCCTGGATTTCGAGAACGACAACGGACCGCCCAATTCGACCGCCACCTACGGCCTGGACTACCGCGGCGGATTCGGCCCGCTCACGGTGTCGGGGAGCGTGGCCCGCCAGACCGACTGGGCGCGCAGCCCGCTTTCCTACCGGGCGGACTATTACGCCCTGGAAGCCCGGCTGCAGCGTGGCCGAATGGCGTTCGCCGCCGGTTACGAAGTGCTCGCAAGCGACGGTGGCCGGGCGGCGTTCCGTACGCCGCTCGCGACCCTGCACAAGTTTCAGGGATGGACGGACAAGTTTCTCGGGACGCCGCCGGCCGGTATCGAGGACGCCTACGTGACGGCCAGCACCACGATCGGAGGCGCGGCGCTGACGCTCGCCCTGCACGACTTCAATGCGGAGCGGGGCGGAGACGACTACGGGCGCGAAGTCGGGTTGCTGCTCAAGCTTCCGGTGTGGAAGGGCCTTGCCGCGCTGGTCAAGTTCGCGCACTACGACGCCCAGACGCACGCCTCCGACACCAACAAGTTCTGGGTGATGCTTACCTATCGGTTTGGAAGTTGAACGTCGACCGCAACCGCACGCGACCGCAGACGCCTGGACGCAAGGGCAGAATGCCGCGCGGGATCCGCTTCGTATGGCCGCCGCTGCTGGCCGTGACGGCCCTGGTCGGCATGGGTTGGATGTTCGCCACCGATCGGCCGGGCCCGGGCGACGTTGCCCGTGACGGAGACCTTTGCCCCATCGACGGGGACCGGGCCGGCGGCGATGTCGTCTTCCTGTTCGACTTCACCAAGCCCCTCGACGACATCCCGGCCGCGCTGCCGGGCCGGCTGCTGCGCGACCTCACGCTGGGACTCGAGCGCGACACGGAAATCCGCGCCTATCTGCTGACCGGTTCCGCCGACGCGCCGCTCGCCCTTTTGCGACGATTCTGCAAACCCTTCGACACCGGTGAGGTGCAGGTGGCGCAGGCAAAAGACCAGCGCGGGGGGGGCCTTCGCGACTGCGATGATCTGCCCGCGCAGATGGCGACCGACATCCGTCGCTCGGCGGCCCGGTTCTGTGGCGTGCGCGACGCACTGCAGGCGCGCATCGACGCACTGGTTGCGAAAGCGTCCCGGGCGCAGGAGGCCGTCGCCAACGCCCACCTTGTCGAGGCGCTGGAGGACATCCGGATCGAATTCCAGGAACAACCGGGACCGCATCGGCTGCACGTGTTCTCGGACATGATGCAGCACGCGCACTGGTACTCCCATCTGGATCTCGACGGGGAGCAGTGGGACTTCGACGAGTTTGCGCGCCTGTTGGCTACCCGCGACCCGGCGTTCGGACAACGGCGCCAGATCCCGATAGCCGACGTCGACATACACTATGTCCCGCGCGCGGGGCGAACCACCCAACGCCGGGACCGAGAGCGGCACCAGGCGTTCTGGCGCAGCTATTTCGCGGGTTCGTCGGTAACCTTCCACGAACAGGCGCCGATTCCCGCCTATGCTTCTCGACCCCTCATGGGGCCTGCTTCCGAGTCCGGGACCACGCTCCACGTGCCGGTTGGCATGGCGCGGTTCGTGGTCTCGGCCACACGGGAGCGCGCTGCCCTTGAACGGCCGTCACGGCGGACCGCCGCGGAAGGCGCGGTGCGCCCTGACGCTGCCCTGAAACGCCAACGACCGGCTACCTCGGCAGCGGTTCGCAGGCGGCCCGCAGTGTCTGAACCGACCGGAAACGCCGGGCGCACGGTAGCGCGGCAACCGGCGGTACCAGCCCATCCGGCACAACGGTTGGACCAATCCGAACCGTCATTGCAGGCTTCGCCAACACCACCGGTGCCGACCGAGTTCCTCACGCAGGCCGCGACGCTTCCCGCTTCGGGGGACGCGGCCGCCGAATTGCCGCCGGACGCGCCATCCCCTGAGGACTCGATGGCCGGTCTGGCGCGTAACGCCAAGCCCGCTCGCCCAGCGCCGGAGCCGCCCGGGCGCCCGATGGCTGACGGAGGCGAAACGCCGCTCGAGCTGGCCGGCATGGAGGAGTCCGCGCCGGCGATGCCGTCGGAAACGCGCCCCGTGCCGGACCCCGTGACCGCGTCCGGCAATGAGCCACTCGCGGATCCGGGAGCGGTCGACCGGTTCCAGACGGCGAGCCTCGACGCCGCGCCCTGCCGACTGGAGCGTCCGCCCGGCTTCGACCGGTGGCAACCGGAATACCCGTTGCAGGGGCGAACGGACTTTGGCGATGCGGTCATCACCGTACGCTATGCCGTCGACGAAGCCGGCGAGACGATCGACGAGGAAACCGCCGTGGTCAGGGATCGGTCCAACGCGGCCGTTACGCGCCACTTCAATCGTTTCGCCCGGGTCGCGCTCGACAGCGTGCGCGGCTGGAAGTTCTCCATCGCGCAGCAGGATAGCCAGCCTTGCGCCAGGGACGTGAGTTACGTGACGACGATCAGGTTCCAGTACGACTAGCGGGGCGCCGCTGAAATGACAGGTGATACAGCCTCGAATGTTGAACGGCAGGCAGATTTCGATTACTCGACTCAATCACGGACATGTCGCTCGCTCACGGTGTGCCGGAGCTTGAAGCAGATGAAACCCGACAGACCAAGGCTGACCAAGGAGGCCCTATGCGTTTGAATACCCCGTTTCTCATGGTGCTCGTTATCGGGCTGGCGGTGACCGGCGGTGCCGCGTCCGCCGATGGTGGCATCGGCTATCGTCAGGTCGCCGACATGCTCTACGAGCAGGCGCTTGCCAACCGGACGGTGTACACCAAGGAAATCATCCAGCGGCTCACCGTCGACCACCAGGTGCTTCACGCCTCGGAAGACTACATGAAAACCAACGGGTTGCCCCTGCCCGCGCAGATGTTCAGGGCCAGTTCCGAAGAGCTTCTCGGCGCCACGGACACGTTCTGGCTTTCGCTTCGCGCGGTCGATCCGATCAACCTGGCCAGCGGACCCATTACACCGGTCGAGGAGGAGGGCCTCCGCTTCGTCCTGGACAACCCGTCGGAACGATTCTACGCCCAGGAAAAGGATCTGAGCGGCCGGCAGAGCTATGTTGCCGTGTATCCGGACGTGGCCACCGCCCAGGCCTGTGTCAGTTGTCACAACGGCCATCCCAGTTCGCCAAGACGGGATTTCAAGTTGGGTGACGTCATGGGAGGCATCGTCATCCGGCTCTTCATCGACGAGGAGTGATCCCGGTCTCCCACCGGTTCGGTTGGACGCCCCGATTGTCGTCGTCCGCAGGGTCTCGGGGACCCCTGCAGCCGTGTTTGGCGCTTGCCGTCTCCCTGCCGGCCATCGCATGACGCCGGGTGTCCACGAACGCCGGCCCGCCTCTCGTTGGACCGCCGTTCGCGAGTCGCTCGGTTTCGCCCCGTTCGGGCGCCTCCACCGAGGGCCGTTTCGGTTCGTGCCGGTTACCTGACCGCATCGTTGGAATTCGGACAACGACGGAGGGCGCTGTGGTGAAAGACGCCCCTGTGCCGGCACCGGAGTCGGCCCATCCGGGCAACGAGCCGCGCCTCGATTCGGACCCTGACGTCGCGGCTTCGGCCGAGGCGGCGACATGGCCGACAACGAGTTTACCGCCCGCCGCTCGTTCCGTCCGTGACGGGATTCGTGCCCGGCCAATCGGGAATGCCGAGCTATCCGGTGTCCACGCGGTTCGCCGGCGTTTCCGCCCTCCGGGCAACGCGTCGTCGTTGCCCATGGTCTGACTTCCGCTCGCAGTCTCGACGACAGAGGACTATCATCGCCCCATGGATCAGGACAGGATCGACGAAGCCGTGCTGGCGCTTCTGTATCTCGGGATACACGATCCCCTGCGCTCGATTCCGGGTGCGCGCACCTGGAAGTCCTTTGACGGGGAGGCCATGGACCGCCTTTGCCGAAAGGGCCTGATTTCCGATCCCGACACCGAGGCAACGTCGGTGATGCTGACCGAAGCCGGTCTGCGCGAGTCGGAAGCCGCATTCCGCCGGCTCTTCGACTCCGAGGACTGAACCGCTCCACCCGCCGGGCCAAGCCGGCGGTCCCGTCCGGGCGGACCGATCCTCCATGGCCTGGCCGCGACCGGCCTCGGATCACCTGTCCCGATTTCGTCCTCGTCGTCGGCGGCGAGTGGGTCATCCGCCCGATCCCGACGCCCGTCTCCGTTTCCCTCGGTTGTCCAACACCCGGTTCCCGCTGATGGCGGAACGGTACGGGCCTGGCCGAGCCATCGTCCCAGTGACCGGAACGCACCGACGGCCAACGAACCGGTGTCACGCTTCGACGGAGTCGGGCACGCATCTGCGGTCGAGGGCGCTACGAAAATCCCGGAACTGCCGGCCGATCGCCGCAGGTCCGGGCCGAGTCATTGGCGCGTCTCGGCGGAACTTCTCGCCAGGGCTGTCGAGGCGTCCCGCCAGGCGATCCAGGATCGGGGTGGTCCCGTTCCGTGACCGCGAGCCGGAAGGAAGACCGATCACATCTTCGCCGGCACGCAGGCGCTCGGGGCGGAAACGGAACGTCGGGTTCCTTGTTGCATCATCTGTAGGGGAAAATCCTCGCCAACACCGCACCTGCAACACTATGGCCCAGTGGCCAAAGACTCAGCCACGACACAACCGCACCGCAGAACATGGAAACTCATGGTTTGATGGTTTATGTCGATGAAGACCGGGCCGGAGGGCAAAATTGCGCCCGCCAGACCCCCTCGTAGATGAACAAACGGCACGATCGCCTCGTCAGCCGCATTCGCTCACGTTTCAGCTGCGGCCAACCGCCGACCGCTGCCGCTCGGCCCGGTCGTCCTTTGAGGTCCAGCCGCACCGGAAGGCGCCTCCCGATCTCGTTCGGCCGGTCAAGAATCACGCCTTGCGGATTCAAGTACCATCAATCGGCCATCGTGCGTGTTGTGGTCGATGTGATCGTCCACAGCCGGACCGCGTCCTTTCACAACCCGGACCTTGGCCTCCGGTTTCCCACCAGCCGCCTCGTCGAGCACGGCGTGTTGGACCTCGCACAAACGATCCATCGTCAGCGTCGCCCTACCACCGGTCGCTTCCAGAAAACTGTATCGCCGCTTCCTGAAGCCCTCCGGCACGTCATCGCCGAGGCCGGAAACAAGCGCCACCGCTTCGCTCGATTCATCGAGTGTGCTCACGTGGGCTGTATTGCGAGGGTCCACCAACAGAATCAGTGCCGCCCGGAACGCCTTCTGCGCGTCGTTCGCGTCCGGGGCGCGCACGCCGAAACGCCGGACGATCTCCTCAACCGTCCAGGTCGACACAGTCTCCGCAACGAAAACGGGACTGCCCATATCGTCAAGCACCTGCCTGCCGCTCTCGAACAACCATCGTGCGTCATCCGCGAACCAGAGATCGGGCACCTCTTCCGGGTACATCAGTCCCGCGAGGTCGGGTTCCATCGGGCAGTAGTGAAGGCTGTTGCCGCCGTTGGCGAACGTGCCGAAGTCTCCGGCCGAACGGCGGTTGCCGCCGAGTTCAACCAGAGTGGCGAGATCGATCCCGCCGAGCTGGCCGTTGGCGCTGCTGAACTCCCAATGGACGGGTTCCGTCGTCGGAACCGCGCAATTCGCCCAGTAACGCATAATCTCGCGCAGCAAGGTCCGCGCAACCGCGCATCGTTGTAGGTGCGATGAACTTGGTTGGCGCACTTCAGATCCCGGTGGTCTGTCGTCCCGACGACCTACAGGCCAATGGGATTGGCCCAAGTCACCCGTCGTCCCGCGTCCCCGCGTAAGCTTGCATTCTGGCCTGCAACCTCCGACCGGTACGAAACGTCACCACCCGGCGGGCGGCAATGGGAAACGCTTCTCCGGTTTTGGGATTCCTTCCCGGGCGTTCACCCTTCTCCCGCTGCGTGAAATTCCCGAACCCCGAGAGCCTGACCGGTTCGTTGCCGGCATGCGCATTCGCGATTTCGTCGAAGAACAATTCCACAATCTCGCTTGCTTCACGCATGTCCAGGCCCAGGTCTTCAACCGGCAGCGCGGTCGCTGGCCGTAGTGACGGGCACCTGTCCCAGATTCCAAGTGTTTCGCTTACCCGCTGTCCGTCTGTCAGTCCGAAGCGCCCACACTCAACTCGTACCGTCCCGTCGTGCTGCCGGAATAGCCGCGCACCTCAATGAAGTACTCCCCAGCGTCCTCGGTGGCTTCGATCCGGCAATTGAGATTGGTCCCGCTGTCGTCATCGGTGGCCAGAGATTCTTGGTCGTCATTGAACAGCGTGCAGTACGTGTCCGTCCCGCCCTTGGTCTCCACGGTGATCGACGGCAATTTGGAAGTAGTCCCGATCGCCACCGACCTCAAGCTCACCCTCGGTGGTGGACGACAGAACGACAGGAGTCGCGGAAGCGAACCCGTTTCCGTGATCGTCGGTCCCGCCAACGACGTCGCCGTTCCCCGGCAACCGTACCCGGATCAGACGACCGGAAGCCCCGACGACTCGACCGCCCAGGGCTGCGAGCGAGCGCTGCAACGCTTGCCGGGACGCTTGCGGCGCGAGTTCCGCGTAGCCAAACGTCCAACCCCGTCCCAACGCGGCAGCCTGCGCCACCAGTCGGTCCAACGCAGCAGGGGACCGCAGCCAGCCCGGGCCAGCCACGGACTCCGAAGCCGACCGCGCGAAGCGCCCGCCGGAAGCCATCCGGCCACGATGCTGTACAAATGCGTATCCCTCGGGCGCCACAGGCCCATCTGCAAAGACCCCTGCCGAACCCGCCGGGCTCTGCGGGATCGGACGCGAAGCCGGCACAGGGGGGACGAACGTGGGTTCTGCCACCACCTCTCCGGTCGCAGCGACGATGTCCGGCTCCGCCAATTCACCGCTCGGCCCTTGCCGGTGGTCGTTTCGCCAGACCCACAGAAGTCCCGCAATCACCGCGGCCAATACCGCCATCTTGCCCAAGGGCAGCAGGAAACGGCGATTCACACGCTAAATCTCTCGGGGGGGGGGGCTTGTGAACTCATGCACATCGATGTTACGCGCCCCTTCGGAAACGGACAACACGTTCCAACAGTCAGCCCGCACGACTACTCTACGCCGCTGGAAACCGGCGATATTCCGCGTAAGTCCGTGGCAGAACTGGCGTGCGACAAATACGGTGGTTTCGGCGCGCAACAAACGCTGACGATGCCGACCCGCGTACGACAGCACCTCGTTCCCCAGTGTGCGGACCCGGCCATCCACCGCCTGCACGCTGACCGCGCTGTCCCGGCGCGAATTCAACCGGGTCAAGCGTAACGTGCATGGCGGACATCTCGACGCGACCTTGCTCGAAGCCCTCGACGTGCGCCAGTCGAACCGCACTCACACCCACTGATGCCGATCGGGCTTACCGCCGATCGGTGGTTCTCTGTCATCATGGACAGGCACCGCGAATCCGCACCGCGCGCGGGGGGTGCGCGGATCCCCGCTTCACGATCGGATTTCTCACGTTGCCGTCGCCTCGACCGCCCCGCGTGCACCCTCACCACTCGGACAGCGCCGTAACGCGTGCCAGAACACCCACTACTGAGTGCGATAGTCTCAGGATATCGAATCCTTAAGCAGACGCACTGCCAAACAATTCGATGCCACTGTCCGAAATTTCGTTGGCCTGGATTCGGCGGGCCGGTGTATGGTCCGAATGGTCATCGAGCCCGCACGCAGGAAATCACTTCGTTCGGAACAGTTTCGGTTGTATTGGACTGCGTCACGGTCCAAACGGTCGGTGCCGCGGCCTGCTGTGGGCGTTCTCCAACGATTTGTCGTCGCTGCGCGCACCATGGCCAGCGATGGCCTTTACATCCACTGACAACGGAGGCTCTCTTGATAGGTCTGTTTGAGGACGAATCGAGATCGGATCCGCCAAGCGGCTCGCACTTCGCTTCCACGCTGGACGGCTTCCGGCGGTTCGCCCAACGGCTCGTGATCCTGACCGTGGGGTTCGCCCTGTTCGCGTCGATTCCGAGCCATGCCGGCCAGGCTGACGTAAACGTGCCCATGCGCCGCGATATCGGCGCCACCACCATCGACCGGGCAGGCGCGGCTCCCGACGACGTTGTGACGGTCACCGAATTGGTGCGGCAAGAAATCGAGATGCTTCGGCGGGAACTCGGCGTCAAAGACTTCCCGCCGCGGGCTGAATCGCACGACAGCCGCAGGCCGATCCACATTTACGTGAAGGCGCTGGAGGTGATGTCGAAGGTGGCCGCGGTGCAACGACGTCTGGGGGTCCCGGAAAGTTCGGTTCCGGGCATGCCGTTGGCCGGGCTTTCTTCCGACGACGTGCTTCTGGTGTTGCAGGACATCGTCGGCGGCATACGCGCGATCAAGACGCAAATGGTCATCGAATCCGGCGTCGACACCGGTACGTTGTCGACGCCGCGGACGCTGTCGGCGGCCTACAAGAACCTCGCAGACTCGTCCGCCATGCTCGATGGGCTCGTGGGGCGCGGCTTGACAACGGAACAGGTTTTTCAGGGCGTCAGGTCGATCGCCGAGGATCTGAATCTGGTGGCGGCGGAACTCCAGGTGGCGTTGGAGGCGAACGCGCCGGTGGTTGCCGATGTCAGGGAATCGGCCGACATTGCTCAGCAAGCCCTGCGCGCCGCCTACAAGGTCGTTCTACTGCAGTCCAGGCTGGGACTGGAGCCCTCGGCGGTTCCTACGTTGACGCTTGTGCGGGTGACGCCTGCGGAAGCCTATGATCTGATCGGAATACTGCGCGCCGAGTTGGCGCGAATCAAGTGGCATCTCGGAATCGACATGCCGGCGCCGGAAATCGTGGAACTGTCCCAGGCGCGAAACCTCGTTGACGTATTCGCCCAGATGCTTCTCGTCGTGCGCAACCTGGACCTGCTCGCCGCCGGTATCGAGACCTAGCGCAAGCGCAAAAAAAACAGACCGATGCCGCGCTTGACCGCGCCCACTGGAAGGACACCAGCAATGACCAAATGCAAGACCATCGGACCCGTTCTGGCTGTGATCTTCTCAGCCGGTGCGACGGCCGCCTACGGCCAAACGCTGGATAGCGGAGACACGGCTTGGATCGCCACTTCCAGCATGCTTGTGTTGTTCATGACGATTCCGGGACTTGCGCTGTTTTACGGCGGCTTGGTCAGGGCGAACAACGTGCTCTCCGTACTGCTCCAGTGTTTCGCGATCACCTGCATCATCAGCGTGCTGTGGTTCGTTGCGGGCTATAGCCTCGCTTTCGGCAATTCCGTATCGCAGTTGGTCGGCGACACCAGCAGGTTTTTCTATCAGGGCCTGGCCGAGGACGCGCTGATCGGGTCGGTGCCGGAATCGGTGTTCGCGACCTTCCAGTTGACCTTTGCGATCATCGCGCCGGCCCTGATCGTCGGCGCCTTCGTCGAGCGCATGCGTTTTTCGGCCGTTCTCCTGTTCGCGTTGTTGTGGTCGCTGCTCGTCTACTCGCCTGTCGCGCACTGGGTTTGGGGCGGAGGCTGGCTTGGCGGACTCGGTTTCCTCGACTACGCCGGGGGTACGGTCGTTCATGTGACGGCGGGTACGGCGGCGCTGGTTGCCGCCATTGTGCTCGGCCCGCGCCAGGGCTTTCCGGAACGGACCAAGCCGCCGCACAGCATGGTCCTGTCCGCGGTCGGTGCCGCGATGCTCTGGGTCGGCTGGTTCGGCTTTAACGGCGGTAGTGCGCTCGCTGCCAATGGTGACGCAACGATGTCCATCGTCGTCACGCAGCTGTCCGCGTCGGTGGGCGCGCTGGTCTGGATGGGCATGGAATGGGCCCGTCACGGCAAACCCACGGCGCTCGGCGCCATCATCGGCGTGATTGCCGGACTTGCCAGCATCACGCCCGCCGCGGGATTCGTCAATCCGTCCGGAGCCCTGGCGATGGCCCTGGTCGGCAGCTTCCTGTGCTTCCTCATGACGGGTTTTGTCAAGCGCACGCTCAAGATCGACGATTCGCTGGACGTCTTCCCCGTCCATGCCGTCGGAGGCGGGATTGGCACCGTGCTCGTTGCGGTGTTCGCGAGCGATGCGCTCGGCATGTTCGCAGGTCAACACCGGATTTCCGTGGCCGATCAGGTGGCGGTCCAAGCGCTCGGGGTGATTGCCGTCGCGGCGTACACCGCCCTGATGACAGCGGTGATATTGAAGGTTGTCGGTGCGATGGTGTCGAACCGCGTTTCCGACAAGGACGAGACCGACGGTCTCGATCTGGTGCTCCATGGTGAGCGCGGCTATGCACTGCCGGAGGCGCAAAGGCTCCGGGACGGGAATGCCAAGCCGGCACGCAGACCGGACAGTGAGGTGCCGGCTTGACGTCACAACGCGCCGTTCCCGCGGTGTGTCTGGCGCTCGGCCTGCTGGCGAGTGCGACCGGGCGAGCGGATTTTCTGGCCTACGCAGTGGGCGAAGGTTCCAGTCCGCTGCCGGAATCCATTGCAGCGATCGACCCAAGACACCTCATGGAGATTCACTGGACGTATCGGGGCGGGCGCTCGCCCGTTTCTGTTCTGCCCGTCATCGACGCGACCCGGACGAGTTCCGGTTCCGCTCGCACGGGCGTTTCCGGGGACGGCGTTCCCGTCGCCGCGATGCACGGGGCCTTGATGGCAACCTTGCGCCAGACGGGACGATTCGACGTCTCCGCCGCTTCGTCCGACGTCGCGCCGGGAAGCGCGCTGTCCGATGGCCATACGCTGCAGGTCTCGGTTACGCGCTACGAGTCCAGCGTCACCAAACAGGTTTCGAGCCCGCGCGCGGTGCGAAGTCACCGGCCCCAGGTCCAGCAAGGTCGCGTTGCCTTGCGCATTCGCCTGCTCGGGCCGGCTGAAGAGTTGGTCGTGGCCGATCGGTTCGAGACGGTCGTCGATGAACCGCGACCGGATTTTGCAGGCAAACTCACCGATGCCGGGGCGTCGCCTGAGGTGTGGCAGACGGCCGTTGGCCAAGCGACCCTTGCCGCCATAAACAAGAGCGTCTACGAGATCGTGAAATCCGTCGGGCCGTTGCCCGTGACCGGCCTTGTTGTGAAGGTCGAGGACAATCGACTCTGGGTGAATCTCGGCGAAGATGTCGTATCGGTCGGCGACGAACTGGCCGTGACCACCACAGGCGAACAGCTGGTCGACCCCGAAACCGGTCTCGACCTCGGCGGTGTGGAGACCACGCTGGCTACGCTCCGCGTGCTCCAGGTCGCGGAGCGCTTCAGCATTGCGGAGATGGTGTCGGCCCCTGGCGCGCCCAGCCGTGGCGACCGGGTTCGGCCAACGTCCGCTCCCCGCGACTTCGAGTTTGCCCCGGCCTGGAATCCCCCCGGGGGATGAGCGTTCAACGCAGGCGATTGCGTTTGCTGGTCAGGGGCTTGTGCCGACCGATGGAAACCGAAGAGGGCTACTGAAATGAAGAGATTACTGATCACGCTGCTGCTGTGCGGAGCGGGCTTTGCATCCGCAGCCGAGTTCGCCGGCAACGTGGGCTACTTCAGCGACTACCGCTTCCGCGGCATCTCCCAGGGCGACCGTTCCCCGGCCATCCAGGGCGGATTCGACATCGCATTCGACGGCGGCTTCTACCTCGGCACCTGGGCCTCGAACGTCGCCCCCTGGTCCGACGGCACCATCGAGCTCGACTGGTACGGCGGCTGGGCCATGGACCTGAACGACAGTTCCGCCATCGACATTGGCGTCTGGTACTACGGCTATCCGGAAGACAACGCCGATCCGGGCCTTGATTTCGTCGAGATCTACGGCAACTACTCCTTCCAGGACTTCACCCTGGGCGTGGCGTATTCGCCGGACTACTTCGCGGAAACCGACAGCTTTTTCTACGTCTTCGGCGACTACTCTTTCGGGCTGACCGACAACCTGTCCCTGGACCTTCACCTGGGCTTCAACATCTTCAACGACAAGGACGCGGGCGCTGCCTTCGGCATCGGCGAGGTCGGCGATCCCAAGGACCGGTACATCGACTACGCCATCGGCCTGTCCACTTCCGCGCTCGGGGTCGACTGGGGCCTGCAGTTCATCGGCACCGATCTCAGCGACGCCGAGTGCTTCGACGGCTTCGAGGGGTGCGAAGAGACGATCGTGGTTTCGGTGTCGAAGAGCCTGTAAGGCCTGATCGGCCAGAGCGCGCGGAAGCGGACATCCTGGAGAATCCTCCGCATTCGGCCGATGCCACGGCGCGAAGCGGCTCAGGAAGTCCTGCGGGTCCCTGCGATGGTCGCCGATGCGGGACCAGTCGGTCCACATCCGCAGCGTCCCGCCACGGGCTTGCTGTGGAGCGCTCGTTTGAGCGCGACGACGAAGGAGCGGCCGAAGGCGGCAACGTTGCACGCTGAATTCGGCCTGACCCGCCGTCAGCCGGCGGGCGAGTCGATCCATCGCGCTCGAAGGCAAAGCCGACGCGATGATCGGCATCCCAACACAGAATACCCCCGCCGTCCAAGCTCCGGGGGCGTGCAGTTGCGTTCGCCCTTGAATCGGGACCGGCCGTTGCGGACCCGAGGATCACTTCGATCCACCCTGCATTCGATAGCGCTTCACCAGCCCCTTGTCCGCCTTGCCCAGGCGGTGGTAGTCCAGCTTCACCAGCGTACGGCGGACCAGTGTGTAGACCCCGGCGCGGTCGCTGCCGGCAAAGTCCACCGCCTCGCTGCCCTCGACAAAGGCCCGAACCTGTTCCAGGGTCTGAACCCGTTGCGTCTGTAGCGTCACGATCATCATCCTCCGATGATCCCTGACGCCGCCTACAGGCTCATGTGTCGTTGGATTTACGCCCCCCTTCAGGCTCATGCCTCGTTGGACAAGGCTGGCTCGTGCACGATGTCGTGACGGTGGGCAAGCTGTGCATTGCCGTCTTCTATCAGTCCGACGCGCACGGGCGCAGCGGCTGGTCCGGCGTGCGGGCCGCCTCTGCCCGGCACGGTGGCACCGTTGCGGGCGAGGCCACCCACAGTCGCGGCACCAAATTCACCAGTTCCCGCGCTCCCAGGTGGAAATCCGAAGAAGGGCACCCCCGGTGCGGTGACCTGCATCGAGTCCTATGCGGCCTGCGCCGCTTTCGCCTGCGATGCGGTGGGTCCTGGGGCTCGCCGTACCCATGGCCCACCTGTCGTTCGTCGGCAGCGAGAACCTGCTCACGCTGCTCATGGAGGCGCTCCCGGATGCCGAACCCCATACCCGGCTGCTGGTGAATTCCCAGGTGTGCCCTGTTGCGACGACGTGACCATATCCGCGGTGCGGGAGTATCGGGACCCGATGCGCCGTTGCGGTCCGCAGACGCCGGAAGAACCGGTCAACGAGCCGTACACGCCTTTCCCCCACAGCTTCGTGAGCCTGGAAGGGTTTCCGGATGCGAAGCTGTTGGTCGAGGTGTTGCAGCGCCTTCGGGATGACCCCTCCCGGCAGGGCCTTTGAGCGACGGTGTTTTTGATCGCGGACTTCGATCTCGCCATCGGCGAGCGGGTGTATTTTGGGCCCAGCCGGCGCCAGGGAACGCTGAAGGTTCACGACACGGTGGTCGAGGACGACCGCTTCGTCACCCTGGACGACTGGGGCAGCCGGTGTTGTTCAGGCGGAATGGACTGGCATGAAAGTCAAAAACTGATTCAGAAGACCCTCTTTGGCGTCTTTTCCCTCTTCGGCATGATCGGCCTGTCGACGCCGATTCCCCGCGTCTACACCTTCAATACGCACAACGTGTCACCAACAGCCGGGGCATCGCCAAGACTCTCGCGGACACCAGCGTGGGCATCCTGCTGAATCGCGACCTGTCGGCGCTGCAGTCACCGATCGACCAGTGCCTGGACATCCAGGGGATCCGCTCCGTTTTCATCACCGATGGATCGGCCGAGATTCTGGCGCATTCCTTCGTGCCGGGCATTCCCGAGGAAATTCTCACCGGTAACCCGATTGGCGGGGTGGCCGTGGAACGGACGCTGCGGCGTCCGTTGCCTGGCGTGCATGTCGTCTGCCCACAACGCCGGCGCAGTCGCGGGGTTCCTCCCCATCGGCATGCCCGGCGCAGGTTGTACGCAATCCTAGCCCGAAAATCTCACCAAAAAATTGGAATGGGATCTCGATTTGTCGGATAA
>JAPPHD010000148.1 GCA_028821125.1 Gammaproteobacteria bacterium | reverse complement strand
CTGCTGCGCGCGCTCGCCATGGATACGGAGGAGATCTTCGATCACTTCTATTCCAAGGTGATGCACACCCGGACCGATGACGGCTGGAAGGCGCCGATCGAGCCCGAGCGCCTGCGCGGGGTGAAGCTGCTCGACGATCTGGTGAACGCCGCCACTGGCAAGACGGTGGTCGAGGCCGGGCGCCGCGTGACTGCGCGCGTGCTCAAGAAGCTCAGCGACGCCGGCATGACCGAGCAGCTGATCAGCGCCGACAAGCTGATCGGGCAGTACGCCTCCGACGACATGATCAATACCGAGACTGGAGAGGTGTTGATCGAGGCGGGCGGCGAAATCGAAGAGAAGACGCTCGAATCCCTGGAGGAATGCGGGATCGACCAGATCTCCGTCCTCGGCATCGACCACATCAATGTCGGCGCCTACATCCGCAACACTATCAGGCAGGACCGGACGACGAGCCGTGAAGAGGCGTTGCTCGAGATCTACAAGGTGATGCGGCCGGGTGAGCCGCCGACTGTCGAGACCGCCGAAAAGCTCTTCTACGACCTGTTCTTCGGTAAGGCCCGGCTGAAGGATGAGTCGATCGAGGCGCGTGCCGAGCCCGAACAGTCCGCCGACGTACTCGTTCGGCTGAAGCGGGCCGAGATGGGCGAGGTCTGGATCCTGGAGCAGGAGCAAGATTGGCTCAGGATCATCGTCCCGGCAGCCGATCGGCCCAACGAGATCGAGGAGCCCGTATGGGTGCCGGCGGAGGCCTTCGCCACGCTCGGCTCCGAGCGTTACGACCTCTCCGACGTCGGCCGGGTGAAGATGGGCATGCGGCTCAATCTCGACGGCAACGACGAGCTCAGGGTGCTGCGGCGCAAGGATATCGTCGCCGTCGTCACCACCCTGGTCGCGCTGAAGGACGGCATCGGCGACATCGACGACATCGACCACCTGGGCAACCGCCGGGTGCGCTCGGTCGGCGAGCTGATGGAGAACCAGTACCGGATCGGCCTGCTCAGGATGGAGCGTGCGATCCGCGAGCGGATGAGCTCGGTGGATATCGACACCGTCATGCCGCACGACCTGATCAACGCGAAGCCGGCGGCGGCGGCGGTGCGCGAGTTCTTCGGCTCGTCCCAGCTCTCACAGTTCATGGACCAGACCAACCCGCTGTCCGAGATCACGCACAAGCGCAGGCTCTCTGCGCTGGGACCCGGCGGGCTCACGCGAGAGCGGGCGGGCTTCGAGGTGCGCGACGTGCATCCCTCGCACTATGGGCGTATCTGCCCGGTGGAGACGCCGGAGGGCCCCAACATCGGGCTGATCAACAGCCTCGCTACCTACGCGCGGGTCAACCGCTACGGCTTCATCGAGAGCCCCTATCGCAAGGTAGAGGAGGGCCGCCAGACCGACGAGGTGATCTATCTCTCCGCGATCGAGGAGGCGAAGTACACCATCGCCCAGGCCAACGCGAAGACGGACGAGAAGGCCGCCCTTAGCGAGGATCTGGTGAGTTGTCGGCGCAACGGCGAGTTCGTGATGTCGGCACCCGACAACATCGAATACATGGACGTCTCGCCGAAGCAGTTGGTATCGGTTGCCGCCGCCCTCATCCCCTTCCTCGAGAACGACGACGCGAACCGGGCGCTCATGGGCTCCAACATGCAGCGCCAGGCGGTGCCGCTGGTGCGCGCGGAGGCGCCGCTGGTCGGCACCGGCATGGAAGAGGTGGTGGCCCGGGATTCCGGTGCCGCCATCGCCGCGCGCCGCACCGGAACGGTCGAGCAGGTCGATGCCACCCGCATCGTGGTTCGCGCCGAGGGCGAGCAGGACGGTAACGCGGAATCTGCAGGTGTCGATATTTACAACCTGCTGAAATTCCAGCGCTCCAACCAGAGCACGTGCATCACGCAACGGCCTTTGGTACGGGTCGGCGAGCGGGTGGTGGCGGGCCGTGTCATCGCCGATGGGCCCAGCACCGACTACGGCGAGCTTGCGCTCGGGCGCAACGTGCTCGTCGCCTTCATGCCGTGGAATGGCTACAACTTCGAGGATTCGATCCTGATCTCCGAGCGGCTGGTCAAGGACGACGTCTTCACCTCGATCCATATCGAGGAGTTCGAGGTGATGGCGCGCGACACCAAGCTGGGACAGGAGGAGATCACCCGCGATATCCCCAATGTCGGCGAGGAAGGGCTCCGCAACCTGGACGAGGCTGGCATCGTCTATATCGGTGCCGAGGTCCAGCCCGGCGACATCCTGGTCGGCAAGATCACGCCCAAGGGCGAATCGCCCATGACGCCGGAGGAGAAGCTGCTGCGCGCGATCTTCGGCGAAAAGGCTTCGGACGTGCGCGACACCTCGCTGCGCGTGCCGCCCGGTGGCATGGGAACGGTGGTCGAAGTCCGCGTCTTTAACCGGCGCGGCGTCGACAAGGACGAGCGCGCGCTCGCGATCGAGCGCGAGGAGATCGAGCGGCTGGCCAAGGATCGCGACGACGAGCGCGCGATCATCGAACGCAACATGTACGACCGCGTGCGTGCACTGCTGCTGAACCGCATCGCAGCCCGCGGCCCCAAGGACGTCGCCGCCAACAGCAAGATCACGGGGCGGGTTCTCGACTCCCTCTCCCGCGGGCAGTGGTGGCAGATCGTGCCGGCCAGCGAGCCGATCCTCACCCGCCTCGAAGCGCTCAAGGAGGAGTTCGACGAGAACATCGGCCGGATTCAGGAACGCTTCGAGAGCAAGGTGGAGAAGCTGCAGCGCGGCGACGAGCTGCCGCCCGGCGTGCTCAAGATGGTCAAGGTCTTCGTCGCGGTGAAGCGCAAGATGCAGCCCGGCGACAAGATGGCCGGCCGCCACGGAAACAAGGGTGTGGTCTCGAACATCGTGCCGGTCGAGGACATGCCCCACCTGGAGGACGGAACCAGCGTCGATATCGTGCTCAACCCCCTCGGCGTGCCGTCCCGGATGAATGTCGGCCAAATCTTGGAGACCCATCTGGGGTGGGCCTCCCACGGGCTCGGCCTAAAGATCGGCGAGATCCTGGACCAGGCTCAGGCCGCAGGCGGCGCAGCCAACGGGGAGCTGCGGAGCCTGCTTGGCGAGGTCTACGACGGCGACCGGGAAGCCGACGGTCAGGTTGCGAGGATGTCGGACTCGGAACTGGCCGAAATCGGCGAGACCAGCAGAAGCGGTGTCCCGATGGCGAGCCCGGTGTTCGACGGCGCGCACGAGGTCGACATCGTGAAGATGCTGGAGCTTGCGGGCCTCGAGGCGAGCGGCCAGGTGACGCTGGTCGACGGGCAGACCGGCGAGCCCTTCGACCGCCAGGTGACGGTCGGCTACATCTACATGCTGAAGCTGCACCACCTGGTCGATGACAAGATCCACGCCCGCTCGATCGGGCCTTACAGCCTCGTCACCCAGCAGCCGCTGGGCGGCAAGGCGCAGTTCGGCGGCCAGCGCTTCGGCGAGATGGAGGTGTGGGCGCTGCAGGCCTACGGCGCCTCCTACACCTTGCAGGAGATGCTGACCGTCAAGTCGGACGACGTCTCGGGCCGCACCAAGGTCTACGAGTCGATCGTGCGCGGCGACGAGAACTTCGAAGTCGGAATCCCTGAATCGTTCAACGTCCTGGTCAAGGAGATGCAGTCCCTTGGCCTCGATATCGATCTCAGGACAACGAGCTGACGCAGAGCCGGCACGGCCATCCGGCATCGCGGCAGGTTCGGAGGACAGTCGATGAACGAGTTGATCAATCTCTTTGGTCCGGCAAGCACGGCCCAACAATTCAACCAGATCAAGATCTCCATCGCGAGCCCGGAGAAGATTCGCTCCTGGTCTTACGGCGAGATCAAAAAGCCGGAAACCATCAATTACCGGACCTTCAAGCCTGAGCGCGACGGGCTGTTCTGCGCCCGTATTTTCGGGCCGATCAAGGATTACGAGTGCTTGTGCGGCAAGTACAAGCGCATGAAATACCGCGGCATCGTCTGCGAGAAGTGCGGCGTCGAGGTGATCCAGTCGAAGGTCCGGCGCGAGCGCATGGGCCATATCGAGCTGGCCTCGCCGGTCGCCCATATCTGGTTCCTGAAGTCGGTGCCGTCCCGCATCGGGCTGCTCTTCGACATGACGCTCAAGGAGATGGAGCGCGTCCTCTATTTCGAGAGCTATGTCGTCACCGAGCCGGGCTTTACCTCGCTCAACCAGTTCCAGCTTCTCACCGAAGATCAGTTCCGCCAGGCGCAGGACGAGTTCGGGGCCGATGCCTTCGAAGCCGGTATCGGGGCCGAAGTGATCCGCAAGATGTTGACCAAGCTCGATCTCGAAGAGGAGCGGGACACGCTGCGGGGCGAGCTCGCCACCACCAACTCCGAGGCCAAGCGCAAGAAGCTCGTCAAGCGCCTGAAGCTGGTCGAGTCTTTCATCCTCTCCGGCAACCGGCCGGAATGGATGATTCTCGAGGTCGTGCCGGTGATTCCGCCGGAGCTCCGTCCCCTGGTGCCGTTGGACGGAGGGCGCTTTGCCACCTCGGATCTCAACGACCTCTATCGGCGTGTCATCAACCGCAACAACCGATTGAAGCGGCTGATCGAGCTGCGCGCGCCGGACATCATCGTGCGCAACGAGAAGCGCATGCTGCAAGAGGCGGTGGACGCGCTGTTCGACAACGGCCGCCGCGGCCGGGTGATGACCGGCGCCAACAAGCGCCCGCTGAAGTCGCTCAGCGACATGCTCAAGGGCAAGCAGGGGCGCTTCCGGCAGAACCTGCTGGGCAAGCGCGTCGACTATTCCGGCCGCTCGGTGATCGTCGTGGGGCCCGAGCTGAAGCTGCACGAGTGCGGGCTGCCGAAGAAGATGGCGCTCGAGCTCTTCAAGCCCTTCATCTATTCCAAGCTCGAGCTCTACGGCATGGCGACCACGCTCAAGGCCGCCAAGCGCATGGTCGAGAAGGAGCGGCCCGAGGTCTGGGACATCCTGGAGGAGGTGATCCGCGAGCATCCGGTCCTGCTCAACCGGGCGCCGACGCTGCACCGCCTCGGCATTCAGGCCTTCGAGCCGGTGCTGATCGAGGGCAAGGCGATCCAGCTTCATCCGCTGGTCTGCGCCGCCTTCAACGCGGATTTCGACGGCGACCAGATGGCGGTTCACGTGCCGCTCTCGCCGGAGGCGCAGCTCGAGGCGCGGGTGCTGATGATGTCCACCAACAACATCCTGAGCCCGGCCAACGGCAAGCCGATCATCGTGCCGAGCCAGGACATCGTGCTCGGCATCTACTACCTGACCTACAGCCGGGAAGGCGAGCGCGGCGAGGGCATGGCCTTCTCCAACATCGGCGAGGTGCTGAAGGCGCTCGATGCGGGCGCGGTGTCGCTGCACGCCGCCATCACCTGCCGGAAAGAAGGCGAGAACGGCGCTGGCCCCGTCCGGGTCGAAACCACGCCGGGCCGCCTGATCCTCTCCGAGGTCCTGCCGAACAACGCCAACGTCCGCTTCGAGGCGATCAATCAGCTGCTCACCAAGCGCGAGCTCAGCGCCGTGTTCGATTCCGTCTACCGCCATTGCGGGCAGAAGGAGACGGTGATCTTCGCCGACCAGGTGATGAATCTCGGCTTCCGCTACGCGACGCGCGCCGGCATCTCCTTCGGCAAGGACGACATGGTGGTGCCGCGCGACAAGGCCAAGCTGGTGGAACTCACCGACCGCGAGGTGAGCCGCTACGAGCGCCAGTACTCCGACGGCCTCATCACCCAGGGCGAGAAGTACAACAAGGTCATCGACGCCTGGTCGCAGTGCACGGACAAGGTGGCGTCGGCGATGATGAAGGGTATGTCGGACCTCACCGTGGGTGAGGACCGCCGGGGTGGGCCTGCGCTCAACTCCATCTACATCATGGCCGATTCCGGCGCGCGCGGCTCGGAAGCGCAGATGAAGCAGCTCGCCGGCATGCGCGGTCTGATGGCCAAGCCCTCCGGCGAGATCATTGAGACGCCGATCAAGTCCAACTTCAAGGAAGGGCTGACGGTGCTCGAGTATTTCAACTCCACCCATGGGGCGCGCAAGGGCCTCGCGGATACCGCGCTCAAGACCGCCAACTCGGGCTACCTCACCCGCCGTCTCGTCGATGTCGCCCAGGACTGCATCATCGTCGAGGACGACTGCGGCACCACGGCCGGGCTCACGATCAAGGCGGTGATCGAAGGCGGCGAGACCATCGCCGCGCTCGGCGAGCGGGCGCTGGGGCGGGTCGCCTCCGAGCCGATCCTGGACCCGCTCTCGGGCGAGACGATCATGGACGCAGGCGAGATGATAGACGAGCGCACCGTCGATCAGATCGAGCGGGCCAATATCGAAGAGGTCAAGATCCGCTCGGTGCTCACCTGCGAGAGCGACGACGGCGTGTGCAGCCTCTGCTACGGGCGCGATCTCGCGCGCGGCACGCTCGCCAATATCGGCGAGGCCGTCGGCGTCATCGCGGCGCAGTCCATCGGCGAGCCCGGCACGCAGCTCACCATGCGCACATTCCACATCGGCGGCGCGGCCCAGAGGGGTGCGGAGCAGTCGAGCGTCGAGGCACCGATCGGTGCGACGGTGGAGATCGAAAACGAAAACGTGGTGAGCGACAGCACCGGCACGTCGGTGGTGATGGGTCGCAATCTCGAGGTCGCCTTGCGCGATGAGCAGGGCAGGGAGCGCGCGCGCCACCGCATCCCCTATGGTGCCAAGCTCTACGTCTCGCAGGGCCAGGACATCGAGCGCGGGCACACCGTCGCATCGTGGGATCCGTTCACGCTGCCGCTGATTTCCGAGCGCGCTGGCGTGGTGCGCTTCTCCGACATGGTGGAGGGCCTCTCCTTCCGTGAGGTCGTGGACGAGCGCACCGGGGTCTCCAACAAGGTGGTAGTGGACTGGCGCCAGCAGCCACGCGGCAGCGACCTCAAGCCGCGCGTGGGCCTCACCGAGGAGAGCGGCGAGATCATCACGCTGCCTAACGGGCGCGAGGCGCAGTACTTCCTTTCGGTCGACGCCATCCTCAATGTCGAGGACGGCGAGACCGTCCACGCCGGCGACGTTCTCGCCCGCATCCCGCGGGAGTCGACCAAGACCCGCGACATCACCGGCGGCCTGCCCCGGGTGGCTGAGCTGTTCGAGGCACGCAAGCCCAAGGACCATGCGGTCATCACCGACATCACCGGCCGGGTCGAGTTCGGCAAGGACTACAAGGCTAAGCGGCGGATCGTGATCGTGCCCGACGACGGCGACGCCAAGCCGGCCGAGTACTTCATCCCCAAGGGCAAGCACATCAGCGTCCAGGAGGGGGACATCGTTCGCAAGGGCGACCCGCTGATGGACGGCAACCGCGCCCCGCACGATATCCTGCGCGTGCTGGGCGTTGAGGCGCTCGCGACCTACCTGATCGACGAGATCCAGGAGGTCTATCGGCTGCAGGGCGTGAAGATCAACGACAAGCACATCGAGGTGATCTGCCGCCAGATGATGCAGAAGGTCGAGATCGTGGAGCCGGGCGAGACCACCTTCCTCGTCGGCGAGCAGGTCGACCGGGTCGAGTACGACGAGGTCAACGAGCGCGTCGACGGCGATGCCGCCAACAGCATTCCCGTGCTCCAGGGCATCACGAAGGCGTCGCTGCAAACCCGGTCCTTCATCTCCGCCGCGTCGTTCCAGGAGACCACGCGGGTGCTCACCGAGGCGGCGGTCTCTGGCAAGTCCGACAACCTGCTCGGCCTCAAGGAGAACGTGATCGTGGGCCGCCTGATCCCGGCCGGCACAGGCAGCGTCGTCAACCGTATCCAAAAACAGGCGGTGGAACGCGAGTTGCTCAGGCAGGCCGAAGAGGAGGAGGCCGAAGCCGCTGCCATCGAGGATACCGGCGACGCCTTCGGCGATGCGCTGGGTGAGGCGGCGGGCGACGCCGTGGCGATGGAAGAGGAGCACGTTTCCGTTCCCGCCGAGTAGGCGCGCAAGCGTACGACAGCACACAAAGAACGACCGCGCGGGTGCGACGCCTGGTCGCTAGTGCGTTTCTCGCGGCCCTAGCGTTTGCTGCCGCGCCCACGCACGGAGCCGACGCGGCGTCATGCCCGCCCGGTACCGAGCCCTTCGCCGAATACAGGCTCTTCTTCGGGCGGAGTCAGGGCGAAGTCGAGGTGGTGAGCGAGGAGGCCTGGCACGCCTTCCTCGCCGAGGAGGTGACGCCGCGCTTTCCGGACGGTCTCACCGTGCTCGATGCGGCCGGGCAGTGGCGCGACGGCTCGGGCACAATCGTGAGAGAGCGCACCAAGCTCTTGCTCGTCCTCGCTCCGTCAGGGGAGGACGCCATGCAGCGCACGGATGAAATCTCGGACGCATACAAGCACGCCTTCGGCCAGTCCAGCGTGCTCCGCGTGGTGACCGAGGCCTGCGTATCGTTCTAACCGAGCCGGCAAGCGACGGCTTTGATCCGTCTCGAGCGTACAATCGGCGGCCATCAGCTCATCGTTGGTAAGGGGCGCCTCACCAAGAACCTTCGCGCTCCAGTCCAAGCAGCTGCCGCGGGCTATTCTTCTACGTCCCCGATGGGCGCCTCGATACGTGCCCGGATGTCGCGCAACAGACCGTCGATGCCTTTGCGGTTGATGACCGAACTGAACTCGACCCGGTGGGTGAGCAGCATGCTGATGCCCTCGACGTAGAGGTCCACGACCCTATGGGTCCCGTCCCTCGTGCGTACGCGGAAATCGAGTTCGACGGGATCTGCGCCGGAGGGCCGGGCAACCCGCGCACGCACGATCGAGTCGCCGCTCTCGTCGGCAATGGCAGAGCGCACCGTGAACTGTTCGCCCCCGTAGGAATAAGAATCGAACCGACTCGCGTACACGCGTGCGAGGAAGTCGAGAAAGATCGCTGAAAATTCTGCGCGTTGCTCATAGGTTGCTAACTTCCAGTGCTTCCCCATCACGAAGCGGGTGACGAGCGGAACGTCGAAGCCCCGGACCATCACGTCACGGAACGCGGCTTCGCGCTCCGCAAACGTGCTGTTGTCCTTGTTCCCGAGGATGGCCACGACGTCGTCGCCGACACCCTGGACGAACGCGATCGCCGGGTCGTCAGATGCTGCCGCTCGCTGGCCTCCGACCGCAACCACGACGGCGGCAATCAATGCGGCGGCCATCAGGGTGCGTCGAGACAGGCTACGGAGTCTCTTTTGGTCCGACTTCGTCAGCATCACTGGCGTCCAATCCCGATAAACGAGTGGAGAGTGCCTAAGCCTCGTAGATATCACAAAGGCGATCTCAAGGAGGACTCAACCGCATCCGGCAAGGCAATTAAGGATTGCTGCTGTCCCGCGAAGACGCGACAGACCTCTCCAGCCGGTCGGCGTTCTCGTTCTAATTCTAGTTTCTGCACTGCCAACCGAGCATTCTGGATCGACAGATCCGGTCGGTTTTGACTACAGCAAATTGCAGCCATGTTCGTCGTCGGGTGGATAGAACTGCCTGCAATAGCGCCGATATCTGCCGATGGGACCGTCGGAGCGGCACAAACGCGGGTGAAGTCGGTACTTCTTTCGGCTCCAGATATCGACATCCTGAAGAACATCCTGTTCCTGCACAGCAATCAGAATCCTGTTCATGATCCTGGTGCGCAGCTTCACGGGCAGGAATCCGAGACCGGAGATTAAGCGCCTGGGCTTTCGTATTTCCCGGACCTGTCCGACCAGAACCAAATCGATGAGTGTGCTATCGACCGGTGTGGTGAGAACCCACAGGCGAGTGTCCATTCCGATGGTGTGCTCGCGGATATCGACGAACGAATAACCCAGCCCATGCACGTAGACAGTGGCAGAAACATCGTAAACGAGGTTGGTGACTCCGGCGATGCGCTGGCGACGCTTGAAGTCGAAACGACTGACGAGGCACGAGCCGTCCACCGTCGCCGTTCCGACGGCTTTCACGTTGTCGTAGCCGTGCACATAGCGCAAGTGGGCAAGATCAACCGAGTTTTCCGTCGTCTCCTGAGGATGGCCGGGAAATCGGACGATTCGCAATTGCAAGTCACTCCACTCGCCTTCATCCGACGGCTCTTCGGGAAGGTCCCATTGCGGTGGGCGTCCTTCGATACCCCACCAGGCGAAGACGAGGCCGAGAATTTCCCGCGTGTGGAAGACGTTCAGCCTGGCGGATTTGGGCGGCTCGGCAAAAGGCGTTGCAACACAGGTGCCGGCGACATCGTAGGTGAAGCCGTGAAAGGGGCAGACCAGACGGCCGTCGCGCACGCATCCGCCCGCTTCAGGGCCCAAGGAGGAGCCCAGGTGAGGACACACCGACTCGGCAACGCAAATGGTCCCCTCATCGTCGGACCAAGCGACAATATTCGTTCCAAGCCACTGCCGTTGGATTAATTTGTGCTTCAATATTGAGCGGCGCTCCGCGACGAAATACCATCCCTCCGGAAACGGGTGGAGAGAGAGAACATCGCGGCCCACGCCGAAAAGATCTTCCACGTTTTGCGGAGTATTCTGTCTAGGCAGAGGCTGCTGCATAGCAAAGTCAGTCAATCAAGAGCGCACAGCGCGCTATGTTCTTGGAGGCATAACGCTCTATCCGCATCGCGCCCAATCGTCGCGGGTGCGAAGCGCACTGTTATCGACAGCGAGCGTCTCGCTCGGTCCATACCATAATCCATTGCGCTTTCAAATCACCTCGTACACGGTCCGAGAACCCATGGCACCCAAGGGTTTTAGGTCAATCGCTGGATGGACGGCGGGTCGGAGGGAGAGGCTTGTGCAACGCTACGACGAGCATGGCGAAAGTCCGTTCATCTAAATGGAATGTGATGTGCACATTCCGCGAATCAATTTCCTCCAGGCGATCGCCGAAATCGGAACACGACGCGAGCCGAGATGCTGAGTGAATTCGAGCCGCTCTATTCGCGCACGGGCCGCGCGCGAACAACCGCCGAAGCGCTTATTCTCGACATTCTCCAACGACACTGATCGCGCATCAAAGTACAACGTTAGGTGAAGCCGATAGTTTCGGATGTCGCAGAACGCGACCTTGACAGCGGCTCTCATGCCGGCGTATTCGGGAGGGGCTTCGATATCTGCGGGGCAAACGGTGGACTAGCGGCAAGCGCCCGCGTTCACGTACTGCGGCACCTGCCGTTCGATCTCCTCGAACGCCTTGGGACTCGGACCCGAACCAAACCGTTCGTGACAGCAGGTTGATATGAACTTGGAATCCTGCATCGCGCACATCATGCGTCGCCGCTGGGTGACCATTCTTCTTTCGCTGCTTGTCGTACTCGCCTTAACTGCGGGCGCCCAATTTCTTGTCAATGTCGATGTCGACTTTCGCAATCACTTCAGCAAAGACGACCCGCGCCTAGTCGCACTTGAGCAATTCGAAGACACGTATGCCCTTTCCGACGCCGCGCTGGTTGCCGTTGCGCCACGGAACGACACGGTTTTCACGCGAGACGCGCTCATCGCCATAGAGGAACTGACCGAGCAGCTATGGCGAACGCCCTACGTCACCCGCGTCGATTCAATCGCAAATTATTCGCATAGCGAAGGCCTCGAGGATGAGCTGATCGTCGAGCCGCTCATCGGCGACGCCGGTTCACTGAGCGACAACGATATAGAACAAATTGAAAGAATTGCGCTCGATACGGAGGAAGTTTCCGGGCGCCTGATTTCGCGAGACGGCAGTGTTGCCGGATTGATCGTCAGTGTCGTGATTCCCGAGGACAATCGGCAGCTTGCAAAAGTAGAGATCGTCGACTTCCTGCACAACACTGCCGCCGAAGCACGAAAAAAATATTCGGCGATCGACTACCACCTCAGCGGCGGACTCTTTCTCAATCGCTCTGTTCGCGACGCGCTGGATGAGGACATGGGCATCCTCGGACCCATTGCGCTCGGGACAATGTTGGTGGTTGCCCTGCTGCTGCTCCGCTCGATATGGGGCACCGTCACGATAATTGTGATGATCATTGCCATTCTCTTGTCCGCCCTGGGGTTCGCCGGCTGGGCGGGCCTGAAGCTTTACGGCGAGAGCGGCGCAGCACTCTTCGTCCTGATGGCGATCGCGGTCGCGCATTCCGTGCACGTCATAGAGGGAATGCTGGCAGGTCTGCGTCAGGGAATGGACCGCAAGCAGGCGGCGATTCATTCCATGCAACTCAACGCGTGGCCCGTATTCCTTACGTCTGTCACGACTGCAATCGGTTTCCTCAGTCTGAATTTCTCTGACATGCCGCCGTTTCGCGTCATGGGCAACATCGTGGCGTTCGGCGCGTTGCTCGCTTTCGTCTATTCATTGACACTGCTACCCGCGTTTCTCTCACTGATGCCCATGCGCATCCGCCCCGAGCGCGCAGGGAAAGCAGATATTTTCGACCGCTTTTTTGACCGCTTCGGGCGCTACGTGGTTGCCCGCCGTACCATCATGCTGGGCTCTTTCGCCGTTCTCGTCGTTGCGCTCATCGCCGGTATTTCGCGGGTCGAGCTCAACGACAACCATCTGGAGCTTCTCAGCGATAGTTACGAGTTCCGGCGGTCCACGGATTTTCTGAGCGAGCGTTTCTCCGGGCTGGAGCCGTTCGAGTACTCGCTCGATTCCGGGCAGGAAGGGGGCGTGACGGACATCGAGTACCTGAGCAAGGTGGATGCCTTCGCGGAGTGGTACCGGGCGCAGCCGGAGATTGCCCATGTCTTCGCCATCACCGACATCATGAAGCGGCTCAACAAGAATCTGCATGGCGACGACCCGGAATTCTACAGCCTTCCCGAGAGTTCCGAGCTGGCCGCGCAGTACCTGCTACTCTACGAGTTTTCTCTGCCGGTGGGCCGCGACCTCAACAACCTCATCGACGTCGAGCGTTCGGCAACGCGCTTGACGGCCGTGCTCAAGAAGGTGTCCGTCAACGAGAAACTCGACCTCGCGGAGCGCGCTCAGAACTGGCTTGCGCAGAACGCTCCCGATCTGCAAGCCACTGCCACCGGCGAGGCGTTGGTCGGAGCTCATTCGATTCAGCGAAATATCGAGAAGATGTTGATCGGCACCATTATCGCGATGGGTATCGTCTCGTTGCTGCTGGTCTTCGTCTTCAGGAGTCTGCGCTTCGGCCTGATCAGCCTGATACCTAATTTCGTGCCGGCAGCCATGGCGATAGGCCTATGGGGGTATGCGGTTGGAGAGGTCGGAGTCTCGGCGGCCGTGGTCACCGCTATCGCATTCGGCATCATCGTTGATGACACGATCCACTTCACGACCAAGTACCTGAGAGGCCGAAAGAGCGGCCTGCCACCGTCGGAGTCCGTTCAGTCTGCTTTCGGCTCGGTCGGCAAGGCGCTGATGGCGACAACCGTCGTCTTCGCGCTGGGGTTCATGGTGTTCGGCGCCTCGGGGATGGCGAGCAACCAGGCGCTCGGCCTGCTGGCGGGAACGACGGTCGTCATTGCCCTGCTGGCGGATTTTCTGTTTCTCCCGCCGGTGCTCATGATCCTTGATCGGGTCAAGAAGAAGAGCCCGGAGAGCGAGCCGGCAGGCGAGGAGAGCCATTGACGCCGGCTGGCATGAATTCCTGTGCCAAAGTCCCGCGATCGATGGGCAGAGCGCGTGGCATGACGCCGGCAATGACGAGGCGCGCGGGCGTTGCGAGCGCATTCGCCCACACGTCGGCGCTGGCGAGGGCGCGTTGACCGTGCGCCTCCCCCTCCTTCTAGCGACGCCGCTGATCCTGGCCTCGCTACTTGCGACGGGTGCGCGGGCCGACAACGGCTTCTTCGATGATGTCGAAGTATTCGGACGTCTCTCGTCGGAGACCCGGCTCTACCCCGAGAGCGCCGGGCATCCAGACCAGCGCTCCCATGCGAGCGGATTCGCCGTCGAGGCGACGATGTACGCCGAGGACGACGAAGGCAGAAGCATCACGCTGACGCCCTTTTACCGATACGACGCCGGAGACCCGGAGCGCACCCACGCTGATCTCCGCGAGGCCTACTTTCTCGCGTATGGCGATATTGGCGACGACGAGTGGGAACTTCGCTTAGGCGTGGACCGTGTCTTCTGGGGCGTCGTCGAATCGCGTTCCCTGGTCGATATCGTCAACCAGACCGACCTTGTGGAGCATCCGGACGAGAAGACCAAGCTTGGCCAGCCCATGGTCCATCTCACTTGGTCGGGGGACTGGGGGGCGATGGAACTCTTCGGGATTACGTGGCATCGCCAGCGCACGTTTCCGGGCCGGCACGGCCGCCTGCGTTCCGCGCTCGTCGTGGATCACGACCTAACCTCCTACGAGTCGGCGGCGGAGGAGTGGCGTCTCGATCTCGCCGGCCGGTTCAGTGGCAGCTTCGGCCCGCTCGACATCGGGCTCAGCGCGTTCGACGGCACCAGCCGGGAGCCTACCCTGCTGCCGACTCCGGTCGGCACCGGACTCGTTCTGGCGCCGTATTACGAGAAGATCCGCCAGTTCGGGCTGGATGCCCAGCTCACTACCGGTCCCTGGCTCCTCAAGCTCGAGGCCATCCACCGCTCCGGCTTGCAGAACCGCCGGTTCGATCAGCGCCTCTTCAGATACGAGGAAGAGGACTACGCGGCGTTCGTCGTGGGCGGCGAATACACCATCAATGCCGTGTGGGAGTCGGACACCGATTTGAGCCTGATCGGCGAATGGACCCGGGACGGGCGGGGCCAATGGGCGACCAACGCGTTCGAGAACGACGTGCTCCTCGCCGCCCGCGTCGGGCTGAACGACGAGCAGAGCACCGAGTTCACGGTCAGCGCGCTCGCTTCCCTCGACAACGGCAGTCATGCCATTAGCGCCGAATTCAAGCGCCGCATCTCCGATAGCTGGTCGCTGCATGTGGAGGGCACTGCCTACTCGGGCATCGATGCTGAGAGCGTCGTCGAAGAGGTCCTGTATGAGGTGCGGCGCGACAGCTATGTCGGGCTCAACCTGGACTACAACTTCTGAACTGGATCATCGCGCGAGGGCCGGAGGAACGCCCGCCATTCGGGCTCTCGCATGCCGGAAGCAGGAAACGTGCTACCATAGGCGAAGCGGGGGCGGTGGCGCCGAAGGAGACGGCATGCCCAGGCAGCGGCCTGAACCCGCTGCCGAAATTCCGTCTCGCCCCCGTTGTTTAGTGTCCGCCAACAGGAGGAAACGGTGATGCGCATCGCTCTTTCCCACCCGATGCTAGTCTTGGCCGGGATCGCCATCGCCATCGTTGCATGGGCGGGCGAGCCGTCGGCCAGTCGGGCTGAAACCCCCGAGGAAACCGGGCACAGGATCGCAACCGAAGCCCGCGATAGCCTCAAGGGTTTCGGCAATTTCACCGCCGGCATGACGATGATCCTCCGCAACAAGCGGGGGCAGGAAAGCAAGCGCGAAGTCCGCCTGAAAGTCATCGAGGTCGAGGACGACGGCGACCGGACTCTGTTCGTGTTCGACCGCCCGCGCGACGTCAAGGGGACCGCCTTTCTCGTCCACGCCCACAAGGAAGAGCCGGACGAGCAGTGGCTTTATCTTCCTGCCCTGAAGCGGGTCAAGCGCATCAGCGCCTCGAATCAGTCGGCGTCGTTCATGGGTAGCGAGTTCTCATACGAGGACATGGGCGCCGTCGAGGTCGAGAAGTACAGCCACCGGCATCTGCGCGACGAGCCTTGCGGCGATCTCGAGTGTGCGGTCCTGGAGCGCGTTCCGGTCAGCAAGGATTCAGGTTATTCCCGTCAACTGATCTGGCTCGACCTGGCCGAGCTTCGCGCAATGAAGATCGAGTTCTTCGACCGCAGGGACGCGAATCTCAAGACGCTAATAGTGGAGGACTACAACCAGTATCTCGACAGCATCTGGCGGCCCAGCACGATGACGATGACGAACCATCTCACGGGCAAGAGTACCGTGATGCTCTGGACGGACTTCGAGTTCCAGACGGACCTCGACCTCGGCGACTTCACCAAGACCGCGCTCAAGCGGGTACGGTAGAAGCGGGCAATCGGCGCTGGCGCGCTTTCAGATCTTGGCAGGACTCAGAATAGTCAGACGGGCAGTTCGCGCGTCTTTTCGGCAACGCGGAATTTCAGCTTTCTGCTCGGGGACAGGGACGGGAACGGGCTAATTCGGAGCTTATAGTTCGCGGGCCGCACCTCAAGCGTAAAGTAATGCGCGATCATCAGCAGGTTGACAGTCAACTGCAGATCCACCCAGCGGAAGCCAAGGCATTTATGGGTGCCCAGCCCGTAGGGCGCGTATCCCGGGCTGCGGTGCTCATTGCGCGGCGGCAGGTAGCGGTCGATGTCGAATGAATCGGGGTCGGGAAAGACGTCGCTCATGTAATGCGGCGCCGTCTGAGCGATGACGATGCGCGCCCCCACGGGCAACTTATAGCCCTCGACCACGCAAGAGTTCATCACGTTGCGGATGGACGCGGGCACGATGGGGTACATGCGCAGGCATTCCAGGACGAAGCGCCGCGTAACGTCGATAGACTCGTCGGTGAGGTCCTTGGCATCTGGATCGCCGTTCTCGAACAGGTTGTCGGCTTCCGCACGAATCCTCTCGTAGAGTGAAGGCTGCGTTGCCATGGCGTAGAGCGCGCAGCCGAGCGCGTCTCCCAGATACATGCTCGCTAGCATGGGCGTCGAAAGAGCGAAGGCCAGGTTCGATTCGGGCAGCAACTGTGGGTCGCTGGCGTGGAGGCTGAGCAGGTCGTCGGCGAGATCCCGCGGGCAACCAGCCCGCTGGGCGAGCGTGTGGAGACCCACGATCCGCTGTACCCCGATGTCGATGGCCCCGGACGCACGCTTCATCGACGGGGTGTGCAGCATGAACTTGGGCAGAACTTTGGCCACGTGAGTGGTGAGCGCGCGCTCCTTGAATCTGATCAGGTCCTCCACGAAATCCTGTGACTCGATGCTGATGACCAGTGGCGATACCTGCGCGTTGATCATCAGTCGGCACATGCTGGTCGCCTGCAGCGACGAGCCCACTTTCCAGTCCGCCATGAAGGCGCGGGCATGGCCGTAGAGGTCATGCAGCCGATCCTCAAGTCTTCCGCGGGAAGTGCCCGGCTGCATCACCTTGCGCAGTTGGAAGTGGTCGGCCCCGTCAAGCGAGGGAATCACCCCGGACGCTCCGTAAACCTTCTCGATGTCGGTGAAATAGTCCCGGGACCGAAAATACATGCGCCCGTTCCGGTGTATCCAGCGGTTGACCTGAGGCCCGGCGAGGAAGGTCATGGGTTCCTGGAACGGCGGACGGATCTGGAAAACTGGACCGTGTTCTTCCGCGACTTGCGCGATAATGGCGGCGATGTTGCCGCCCCGAAGACGCGAGTTCAGCAAGAGCTTGTGCAGGGGGACGACGGGTATCTTCTTGGTCAGCGCGGAAGCCCGCAGCGACGGACTGGAGATGTTGTGCTCGACAGCGGCGGCGATTGAACGGCCGATCAGGTCCATCTTGCAAATGAACCTGATGCGCTCTTCTGCCTCGTCGTCCAGGTCGAATATGAAGCGCAAGACGTCACACGTATTGACGAGGCATATAATGATCATGTCCCTCGGATCAGGAATCACGCTGGAATAGATGAACTTGCTGATACGCGCCTTGATGAACTCATTTGGAGTGTCTTCCAGGGAGCTCCCGTATTGAACAGGAGCTAGCGTCCAGAAGTCACCGTCGTGATGTTTTAGGATGCCCAGGGCAACCAAGTGATCCAAGGTCGAATCAATAACGGTCTCCGCTTGGCCGGCAAGCCGTTCAATCCAGAATTGGGCGTTCCGCTGATTAGGTTCGTCTGCAACTTGCTTCAGAATGGGGTCCAGAATCGGGTTGCCCGTTTCTGTCTGGTCCACAAGGAGCAGCGATTCCATGTCCGTGTCGATGCGCTCGAGAAGGGAGAGTTCCGCGAGCACGGCGCCGACGATGGCGCAATTCAATTCCCATCCTTGGACTTGATGGAAGTAACCGGTCTCCTCGTTGAGGAGCATGAGGATAAGCTCCTCGGGCAAATTAAGCGACTGGGCCGCTAAACCCTGAATCGTATCAGCCATCAGCCATGGCCTCCTCGCGTCTCAACTCGTAGCGGGGTACGAGCGCCGATAATGCCCTGCGTAGCAATCAGACGCAGATTGGTGATAGGCAGGGCAAACAATCATGATCAGGGCACTCGCGAGCCTGCGATACAGCGCATCCAGGGCCTTAAGTTTGCGTTGTTGTCCACCTTCAAACGTGTATGTCAGGGTTGGGATCGAGGCTGTCAAGTCCGCTTGAATCGTATTGGCCGGGGGCAATACCGCCCCGTTCGAACAGGCCATGCTGATGGCCGGGCCCTCGGTCCCGCTCGTCGCGCGCTGCGGGCATCCTTCGACGAAGGCGACGGACTCCCGCACGTCGATGGGCAGGCGCACGTCGGACAGCACACCCGCCTCCTCTTGCCCTGTCCGCATAAATTCTACTCCGACTTTTGCAACGCGTCACGCAATTCGTCCAATATGATGAACGTTCGCCCCGAAAGCCGCGATTGTTTGCGCTTATCTCCCGCCAAATTCAGGCGTGCCCGCCCACTTCTTTGGTTAGGGCGACGCCGTACTCAAATTCCTGCGCCGCAGCAGACGCTGCGAGGACGGCGAGGAGCACACAGACCGATCGGTTGTGGGGACTATTCGGGTTCGCGTCGGCTGGACTATTCAGCGCATCGCGAGGGTGTAAAAAATCTTGAGTGGCCGCTTTTCGGGGCACCTGAGCGGCGAGAGTTGCGGGCTAATATTCGGCGCGGTCGTCTACCGCGTGGCCGCGCTTCGGCACCAACACCGTGCGCTCGTAGGTCATGAACACCGTGCCGTCGGATTTCTTGCCCGTCGTCTTGACCGTGACGATACCCTGGGTCGGGCGCGAACGCGATTCCCGCGTCTCCAGCACCTCCGATTCGGCGTAGATGGTATCGCCGGCATAGACCGGCGCGGTCAGCTTGATGTCGTTCCAGCCGAGGTTGGCGATCGCCTTCTGGCTGATGTCGCTCACCGACATGCCGGCGACGATCGCCAGCGTGAGCGCGCTGTTGACCAGCGGCTTGCCGAACTCGCTGTGCGAAGCGTAGTGGCTGTCAAAGTGGATCGGATGAGTGTTCATGGTGAGCAGCGTGAAGGAGATGTTGTCGTACTCGGTGAGCGTCCGGCCCGGCCGGTGCTCGTACACATCGCCCACCACGAAGTCCTCAAAGTAGCGCCCGTAAGCTTCGCGATAGCGCTGCTCGGCCACCTCTTTACGCTCCACGGCCATGGCTCGATGCCTCCCAATTTGCCCCATTCCCTCGCCGCCAGCGCGCGGCGGGCGGGACCTTAGGGAGTCGATTGGCAGGGGTCAACGACAGCCGGGCGGCAGGCTTGTCGCTGGGACGCCATTGACTATAGTCATGGCACGTTTGGCGGCACTGTGAGCCGTCCACGACGAGGGAGATGGAGAATGAAGGCGTTGAGAGCCGGTTTGATCTCGGCGGGCGTGGCGTTGGCCGCGCTGACCGCAGCAGATGCGATGGCGCAAGACGGGCACGTCACATGGCATGACGATGGCTCGGTCGACCTCATCATGGAGGATGGCGCCGTTATCAAGACTTCGCGGGATGAGCTGGGTTCCCTGTTCGGGCCCGGCGAGAAGCCCTTTGAGGGCACCACGATCACGGTGCTGACCCTGGATTCCGGGCCGCGCGGCGGCATCTCGGGGCCAATTTTCAGCTTCCGCCCGATCTGGGAGGAGCTTTCCGGCGGCAAGCTGGAGATCGCGTTGACTCCGATCACCGACCTCTACGCGAAGATGATGCTCGACCTGCGCCAGGGCACGGGCCTCTATGACGGGATCATCGTCGGCGCCTTCTTCTACGGCGACCTGGTGGCCGGCGACTACATGCTTCCGATCGAGGAGTACATGGAGAGCGGCGAGCATCCGCAATGGACCTACGATTCCATGCCGGACTCGCTCAAGACCCTGCACACCTGGGGCGACACCGGCTACGGCGTGCTCAACGACGCCGACGGTCAGGTGCTCTACTACCGCCGCGACGTGC
>JAPPHD010000017.1 GCA_028821125.1 Gammaproteobacteria bacterium | reverse complement strand
CCGCTTCGGCAGGTGGCGACGCCCCGCAACTGGTTGCGGGGCCGGGTGTCGAACAGCCTGCGCCCTCGAATTCCACCACAACGCGTCCGCTTGGTGTGCCGGATACCCGTACCGCATACCTGCTCTCGGCGCCCGAACGAAGAGGCTGTTCCTATTTTGGTTGAATCTAAAGAATACAGAAAAACAATGAGTTGAAATTTTTTCCATGAAAGTCGGCAACTCGGTGCGCCGAAAGGGAAGCGCCGCATGCGAACTCGCTGTTGCTTTCACCACCGCCAGGGCTTAGTTTTCCCGCGCGGGAGGCATATGCATGGCTGCACTCGACGGACTACGAATACTGGACATGACCCAATACGAAGCCGGCACGTCGTGCACCCAGTGCCTGGCCTGGCTTGGGGCCGACGTGGTGAAGGTCGAGCCTCCGGGTACCGGCGACCCGGGCAGAAACCTGATCGACGACAACGATGAGTATTTCTATGTCTGGAACAGCAACAAGCGCTCCATTGCCCTGGATCTTCGGAAACCCCGTGGGCGCGGCCTGCTGCTGGAAATGGCGGCCGGCTACGATGTCTTCGTCGAAAACTACGGCCCGGGCGTCATTGAAAAGCTCGACATCGGTTATGACACCGTCCGGGCCGTGAAGCCCGACATCATTTACGCGCGCATCAAGGGATTCGGCCTCGACGGGCCCTGGGCCGACTACAAGAGCTACGATATGGTCGCCCAGGCAGCGGCGGGCGCCTTTTCCATCACCGGCAACGCGGACGGGCCGCCCATGCGCCCGGGGCCAACCACCGGCGACGCCGGCACCGGCGTGCAGATGGCGCTTGCGATTTCCGCCGCCTACGTCCAGAAACTCAAGACCGGCAAGGGCCAGTACATCGAGCTTTCCATGCAGGAGGCGATGACCTACTACCTGCGCACGGCAGCCTCGCGGACGCGCTACGGCAAGCGTCCGACAAGGCGCGTCGGCGCCGAGGAACTGCCGACCATGTCGCTGTACCCCTGCAAGGGCGGTGGCCCCAACGACTACGTTTACCTCATGGCGGTGACACCCCGGATGTGGGGGGCTCTGTGCGTCGTGCTCGGACGCCCGGACCTGGAGGACGACCCGCAATTCGTTTCTCCCCAATTGCGGGCGAAGAACGACCAGGCCCTGCGTGACCGGATCACCGCCTGGACGCTGGCCCGCGACAAGTTCGAGGCCATGCGCGAGCTTGCCGAAGGCGGCGTGCCGGCCAGTGCCGTGCTCGACACCCGGGACCTCTACGAAAACGAGCACCTGATCGAGCGCGGGTTCATTCGCGAGATCGAGCACCCCAGGCACGGCAAGGTACGCTTGCTGGGATGGCCGGCGCGCATGTCGGAGAGCAGCGTGCCCGTTCAGCCGGCACCGCTATTGGGCCAGCATTCGAAGGACGTGCTCACCGAAGATCTCGGCCTCGACAGGTCCGAATTGGAAACCCTTATGCGCGACGGCGTGATTGGCGAGCCGACAGAACCAGCCGCACCCGTTCACGAAAGAACGTAGCGGGGCCGGCAAGATTCAGGTGCGGTTAGACAACTGAAACCCAGGAGTTAGCGTGGAAAAAATCGATGGCGCCAGCCTGATGGCGCGCAGCCTCAAGCAACAGGGCGTCGACTACATGTTCGGCATCGTCGGATTTCCGGTGGTCGGCACCGCCTTCGCCGCACAGAAAGCCGGCATTACGTTCATCGGCATGCGCAACGAGCAGTCGGCCAGCTACGCCGCTCAGGCAGCGAGCTACCTCACCGGGCGGCCGCAGGCCTGTCTGACAGTCTCGGGGCCGGGCGTCATCCACGCCTTCGCCGGTCTCGCCAACGCCCAGCAGAACTGCTGGCCGATGATACTGATTGGCGGCGCCTCGCCGGTCTACCAGAACGGCATGGGGGGCTTTCAGGAAGAGCGGCAGGTGCAACTGGCCGCGCCCTATTGCAAGTACGCCCACGCAATCGAACACACCGAGCGCATTCCGTACTACGTCGAGCAGGCCGTCCGTTACGCCAAGTTCGGCCGCCCCGGCCCGGTCTACCTCGACTTTCCGGACGACATCATCCGTGGCCAGGTCGACGAGGAAAAGGTCGTGCAGGCCGCGACGGTCGGCGAGTCGCCCCGCACCCAGGCCGACCCGGAAGCTGTCGAGGCGGCCCTCTCCGCCCTCGAATCCGCCGAGCGGCCGCTGGTGATCGTCGGCAAGGGCATGGCCTGGTCCCAGGCGGAAAACGAGGTGCGCGAATTCATCGAACGCACGCAACTGCCGTTTCTGGCGTCGCCCCTCGGCAAGGGTGTCCTGCCGGACGACGATCCGCTCTCCGTTGGCGCAGCACGCAGTACGGCACTGAAGGAAGCGGACCTGATCGTGCTTATGGGCGCGCGGCTGAACTGGATCATGCACTTCGGCCTGCCGCCCCGCTTCCGGCCCGATGTGCGGGTAGTGCAGATCGACATTGCACCGGAGGAAATCGGCGCCAACGTCCCTGCGGAAGTGGCTCTGGCCGGCGACGGCAAGGCCATCGTCGGGCAGCTCAACCGGGCGCTCGACAACCGCCAGTGGTTCTATCCCGCGGAAACCGCCTGGCGCGAGCAGTTGCGGGGCAAGGCCCAGGCAAACCTCGAAGCGGTACAACCCATGATCGACGACGAGTCATCGCCGATGAACTACTACCGCGCCTATCGTGATATCGAATCCTGGTTGCCGGATGACACCATCATCATCGGCGAGGGCGCCAATACCATGGACATCGGCCGCACGCGCATGGTCAACCGCGCGCCCAGGCACCGGCTCGACGCCGGCACCTACGGCACCATGGGCATCGGCCTCGGCTTTGCCGTCGCCGCCGCGGTGACCAACCCGGACCAGCCCGTAGTCGCCGTGCAGGGCGACAGCGCCTTCGGCTTCTCCGGCATGGAGATCGAGACCATGGTGCGCTACAAACTGCCCGTGAAGATCGTCGTATTGAATAACGGCGGCATCGGCGGCGGCGTCGGGCCGATCGAGGAAGGCAAGACCGTGCCGCCGCCCATACTCACCTACGGCGCCCGTTACGAAGGCATGATGGAAGCGCTGGGCGGCAAGGGCCTGTACGTGGAAGACCCAAGAGACCTGCGCGGCGCCCTGGATGAAGCCATGGCCTTCGACGGCCCCGCATTGGTGAACGTGCTGATTCACCCCAGGGCCGGGCGCAAGCCGCAGCAGTTCGAGTGGCTGACGACCTGAGGGCAGCAGTTCCCGGCGACGTGGCACTCGGGGAGGACAGTTGACCGATGCCCGCCGGGGTAGTAGTCGCCGGTTCGATCAACATGGACCTGGTGGCCACGGCGCAGGCCATACCGCGCCCCGGCGAAACGCTGGCCGGAAAGACCTTCGCCCGGTTTCCCGGCGGCAAGGGCGCCAACCAGGCCGTAGCCGCGGCAAAGCTCGGCGCACCCACCACCCTTCTCGGCTGCCTGGGCAGGGACTCATTCGCCGCGGAACTGCGGGCACACCTCGCTGAAAACGATGTCAGGGTTCAGGTGGCGGAGGTGGACGCGCCCACCGGCACCGCCATGATCGTCGTCGATGAGGTGGGCGAAAACTCCATTGTGGTCATTCCCGGCGCGAATGCCCGGCTCCATGCCGGAATGCTCGCCGAAGTACCGATTCACCGTGGAGATGTACTCGTTGCGCAACTCGAAGTGCCGGTCGACACGGTAGCGGCTTTCTTCGAGCGGGGCCGGGCAGCCGGCGCGGTCACCATGCTCAATGCCGCGCCCGCGGTCCCGGACGCCGAACTCCTGCTCCCCCTTGCAGACATCCTGGTCGTCAACGAAATCGAATTGGCGATCTTTTCCGGCATGGCCGCATCGAGCCGGGAGCAGCAGGTCGAAGCGGCACTTGCCTGCCGCCGCTTCCGTGAACAGGTCGTCGTGGTGACCCGAGGACGGGAGGGATCCATCGCCATCGATGCGGACCAGGTCATCGATCACCCGGGCCACGCGGTAACCGCCGTGGATACCACCGGCGCGGGAGACTGCTTCGTAGGCGCGCTGGCAGCACGCCTGTGCGCGGGCGACCCCCTGGCTGCCGGCCTGGCCTACGCCAACAGCGCCGCCTCCATTTGCGTACAGCGCCCCGGCGCCGGCCCCTCCATGCCGACCGCAGCGGAAATCCAGCCCGACCTCGCCAGCTACGAAACCGGGGAACCAACATGAACCGCCCGCCATTCGCCGCACTGCTTGCGTTCTTCATCGCCTGCCCGGCAATTGCCGGGGTCGCAGGGGAATCCGCGCCAGCCCGGGTTGCCGACCTGGGCTGGATCAGCGGCTCCTGGGTCGGCCAACTCGGTGACCGCACGCTGGAAGAGACCTGGAGCGAGCCCGGAGCCGGAACCATGGCTGCGCTCGTCAGGATGACCCGCGACGACACAACGGTCATGGTGGAGTTGCTGTTCATTCGTGAGGAAAACGAAGAACTTGTACTCCACGTCCAACCCTGGAACCCGGAACGGCAACCCGGCATGCCCGGCTACCAGAAACTGGTATTGGCCGAACTCGGGGAAAACCGGGCACGATTCAGGGGCACGGTGGAAGGCGAGGGATTCCGTACGTTGACCTACAGCCGTCCCGCTCTCGGGTTGTTCAGGATCGAGGTCGAAACACAGGAAGGCGCCTTCAGCGTCGATCTGTCGCCGGTGGGCGACTCACAGCCCTGAATACGGGAATTCGTATCACGCGCAACGGAGCGCGGTTAACGGCGCGCAAGCGCCGGATGAAACGGTGCAGGTGTATACTTCACGGCATTCGATTGGACTGTTTTCATAGGGCGTGGCTGTGGCGAAATTCAAGGCTGGCCAGATCGTCAAGCATCTGAAATTCGGTTACCGCGGCGTCGTTTACCAGGCCGACGAGGAGTTCGCCCTGAGCGATGAGTGGTACGAGCAGGTCGCTCGCAGCCGCCCCCCCAAAAGCGCACCCTGGTATCACGTTCTTGTCGACAAGGGTTTACACACCACCTACGTGGCCGAACGACACCTGAGCACCAGCGGCGATCGCTCACAGATCCAGCACCCTTCCCTGGGCGAATACTTCGAGAGCTTCGACGGCCTCGGCTACCATCCGCGCACGCTGCATTGATCGCGGGCAAACGGGGTCTCGGGAATTGAGGTCACCGGCCACACCGCGGTGGCGGCAGCCGCTGAACGGCCGCCGGCTGGCGCGTCAGTCATCCATCGGGATCGTCTCCGCATGAAAATCGATCGGATCGATGTTTACGGCTACGATCTTACCTACAGGTACGGCGGTTACGCGTTTTCCGGCGGACGTGTGGTGGACACCCTGCCAAGTACCGTGGTCCGCATCTGCACCGATGAGGGCGCCGAGGGCTGGGGCGAAACCTGCCCGCTCGGCCCGACCTACCTGCCGGCACACGGGCTGGGCGCGCGGGCGGCCTTGCAGCAGTTATGCCCCGCCCTGCCCGGTGTCGATCCCACGAACCTGACCCGGGTGCACGATGCCATGGACAGTGCTCTCAAGGGGCACGGTTACGCCAAGAGCGCCGTCGATGTGGCCTGCTGGGACCTGCTTGGCAAGCACACCGGCCTGGATGTCGCCACCTTGCTGGGCGGCAGGGTGCAGGAGTCGGTTCCGCTCTATAAAGCGGTTCCGATGGACACTCCGGAAGCGATGCGGGACTACGTGCTGGCGCGTCGTGAAGAAGGCATCCATCGCTTCCAGCTCAAGGTCGGCGGCGACCCCTACGATGACGCTCGCCGCACGCGCACGGTGGTCGACGCGCTGTGCGACGAGGATCTGGTCATCGCCGATGCGAACTGCGGCTGGCGCCTTCAGGATGCGGTGATTGCGGCACGCCTGATGGACCCGCTGGAACGGGTGTTGCTCGAACAGCCCTGCTCGACCCTGGAAGAATGCATACAGGTACGCAAGCACACGTCGTTGCCCATGGTCCTCGATGAGGTCATCACCGACGTGCCCATGCTGCTGCGAGCCCATCGCGAAAACGGCATGGAGGCCATCAACCTGAAGTTATCGCGTTTCGGCGGCCTGTCCGGCGCGAAGCGAATCCGCGACCTCGTAGACGCCCTGGGATTGCGCATCACCGTGGAGGACACCTGGGGCGGAGACCTGGTTACCGCGGCCGTCGCCCACTTCGCGGCGAGCACGAAGCCCCGCCAGCTACTCACCGTTTCCTACATGAACGACTGGAATGTTGAACACATCGCGCCCGACCATCCGCGATCCACCGGCGGCGTCGGCCAGGTACCCGCTGGAGCCGGTCTGGGTCTGAATGTCGACCCACAGTTGCTCGGCAAACCTCTGTTTTCGGTCTCCTGACCGGGGCGTCGGCGAATGCGGCTGGATTAGATGAACGATCGCACCAGCAACGAACGCAGCGCCCTCGTTCGCCTGGCCCGGGAACAGATCGGGCGTTCCAGAGGCGACTGGCGGTGGGGAGCGGCGCTCGGCCTGTTCATGCTCGCCTTCTGCGGATTCCTGTTCGGCGTATCCCTGACCGAACGGCCTTCGGTGGTCGACGCCGGGCTGTTCACGAAGGCCTACTACAGTCTCGGGCTTTTCGTCGTGGGCGGCCTGGATATCGGTACGCCCACGGGCGGCCCGTTGGCCGGCCGGGTCATGTTGTGGATCGCCTACTTCGGTGCGCCGGTACTGACGGCCTCCGCCGTTATCGAGGCTGTGGCCAGGATCATCTCGCCGCGCCCCTGGCAACTGCGCCGCATCCGCAATCATGTGGTGGTGGTCGGCACGGTCCCCCTGGTCGACAACTACCTGCGTGCGCTGCGCCGGCGGGCTCCGCGTACGCCCGTGGTGGTGGTCGACGAACAGATCGAACCCGTCCGCCGGCAGGAGCTGGAGCAGGAGTTCAATGTCACCGTGGTGACCGGCGACATCACCCACGACTTCCTGATCCGGGCATTGCGCCTGCACCGGGCCCGCAGGGTGGTGCTGCTGGGCCATGGCGATTTTCAGTCCTACGAGGCCGCCAGCCGGATGCTCGCGCAGTATCCGCGCCTGCAGTCGCGAATCGTGCTGCGCTGCCACAACCTGCGCTTCATACGGGCGCTTCAGGAAACCGCCATCGCCCGGCAGTGCGTCACGTTCAATTCCTACCACCTCGCCGCTTCCGGTCTGGTGCGCGACCACCTGATCGATCATTTTCGTCGAACCGACCTGCCCGATGTGGTGGTTATCGCCGGATTCGGGCGTTTCGGGCAAACCGTTCTGGAAGAGATGCAGGACCACGCCAGGCGGGAAATATCGACCTTGGCGCTGATCGACATCGATGCCACGCGGCGGGTTCTGGTGGCCGAGGAACAGCGCCGTATAGACGGCAGCTACCGAAAGGAAGTTCTCGAGGGCGACATTTCCCACCCGGAGGTCTGGCGCAGGCTCGAAGCCAGTGTCGACCTGGCGGAAAGTTCGCCGACGGTCATTCTCGGTACCGGCAATATCGAAGAGAACCTGCGCGCGGCACTGTGGATCAAGCGCAAGTATCCCAATGCGCTCGTTTTTTCCAGGACCACCGACATCTCGAGGCTAGCCCTCGAAGTAGGCGCCGAGCACGGCATCAACTACTTCAGCATCCGGCAACTGGTCGAGGAACACATTCCCGACGACTGGTTGGAGTAGCCGCGCAGGTGAGTCGGTGGTGCAACGGCCTGCAGGGGCCGGCCATGCTCACCGCAGACCCGCATCGATTGGCACGTACTGCCCGGAAACTCCGGCGGACAGGTCACTGGCCAAAAACAGCGCGGTGCCGGCCACATCGTCTTCCGATGCCATTCGGCCGAGCGCCGTCTCGGCATCGAATTGCGCCCGGGCTTCTTCCACCGACAGGCCGCCGTCCCTGGCCCGGGCTTTCATGCGTTCGACCAGCGCGTCCGTCGGAATGGGTCCGGGCGCCAGCGCATTGACCCGAATGCCGTACCGGCCGAGATCGAGCGCCGCAGCGCGAACGATACCCAGCACGGCGTGCTTGGTGGCGGTATAGAGGCATTGGCCGGCGTGACCGCGATAGGCATTGAGAGAAGCCGTCGCGATGATCGAACCGCCGCGTTCCTTCATCAGCGGCACCGCGTGCTTGATCGTCGACGCCACGCCTTTCACATTGACGGCGAAAACTTCGTCCCAATGGTCGAAGGCGATGGCGTCGACGCTGCACCAGGGCGGCACGACGCCGGCATTGGCGACGACGATGTCGAGGCGTCCGAAAGAATCCGCAACTTCCGCAACCGCCCGTTCGAGGTCCGGCTCTTTCGTCACATCGCCCCGCCGGCCCGACCAGCCCGCCGGCAACGGGTCGGAGAATTCCGCAACGTCCAATGCAATCCCCTGCACGCCCGCCTCCGCGAATCGTCGGGCGATTCGATTGCCGAGGCCGGCGGCAGCACCGGTTACCAATGCGACCCTGCCTTCAAGTGTCAACCGCATCCATCCCCCCTGTCGCGATCGGGCGCAGGCGCAAGTATCGAGGAAATCCCACTCCGACCCCAATCGTCCCCCAGCGACACTGAACGGGGCCGGCACCGCGCAACCGGCCGATCTCAATCAGCCGGGTACCACAAGGTACAGCGCCGTCATGCCCATTGTCGACAGCACCAGGAAGGTTCCCTGGGCGCCGATCAGGCGGGAATAGTTGGCGCCCTCGTTGCGGCTCATGCCCCAGGCATGCAGCACCCGGAACAGCACCAGGGCGCAGCCGAAGACATGCACGACCATGGCCGCTACCCCGCTCGCTTCCACGAGGTATAGCAGCACCAGCGCAAGCGGCACGTTCTCGACGAAGTTAGCCTGCACCCTGAGCGTCGCGTCCGGTTTCCAGGCAGGCATGGTTTGCGCGCGCAACCGCACATACAGCACCTGATTGGCAAGCAGCACGCTCAGCAGCGCGAGCAATCCCGCATAGAGCAGCGTGACCGGAATCATTGCAGCACCCCCGCCAGAGCGGACAGAACCCCCAGGCCCAGGAGTGTCAGGCCGATCCAGCCGTACTGGTCCAGCCAGAAGAGCATGTACGCCCGTTGCGGGTCGGCCGGTACGGGCGGCTTTTCCTTTCTCAATTGCCGCGGCAGCGGTGCGGCCCAGACGATCTGCCAGCCCAGCCAGCAGGCGCCGAGCCCGACGATCAACAGCCAATTCATCAGTACCTCCTCAAACCATTCTGGACGCACCTATTCATGAACAATCCATCGCGACCGTCAATAGCAGCCTCACAAGAAAGCCTGCGAGGAGGTCTTTCGGCACCGCCGCAATGGTCATGCCTTGCGGAACCGCACGGGCAAGCGCCAGCAGGCGTGCATCTCACCGATCCGGCGGCACACCGGATACGGTTCAGCGCCCGGTTCGAGTTGCAGGTCGTCCAAGGCATCCAGGAGCACCGCTGATGCGGTGACCGCGGTGTCCCGGGCGATGGCGAACGCGGAGCGGGGGCGGTCTTCGGGAATCGCGGGGTGTTTCGACGGCGGGCCCAGGCCGACGGTAATGCCGGTGGCCAGCCCGTCGGTACGATACTGGCCGCGGGCCTCCCGGTGGCACAGGTCCTTGCGATTGACGATGAACTCGTCCGGGTTCCTGAAGATGCGCGGGTCACGGTTGCCCGCAGCGGCCGAGCAGACGACCAGGCCACCTTCGGGAATGAGGCGCCCGAACCGCTCCACCTCGTGGCGGGCGAACCGCATCGCCTGCAGCACCGGCGTCGAGTGCCGGAACGTTTCCAGTACCGCCAGCTTGAGGAAGCGGGGCTCGTCCCTTACCGACTGCAGCCTGCCCGACTCCTCAAGCAAGCGAAGCCAGAGGTTGGCGAGCGTCCCGTGCAGTGTATCGAAGTCGAGCTCGAGCAGCGTGACCACGAGATCCCGTGCACTTGCCCGGCCATCCTCGCGGTCCAGCGTCGCGATTGCCGAGACAAGGTCGGCGCCGGGGTCGGCGCGCCGCCGTTCGAGCAGCGGCTCAAAGTAACGCTCCAGTTCCCCGGCAGCCTCCAGGCCCCGCTGGCGGAGCCGCGGTTCCCAGGTCACGCCGCGCTTCATCGCCAGGTAGTGCCCGGCAAAGCGGTCGGCGTCCCGCTCGGGCAGGTCAAGCAGGTTCAAGAGCAGTTCAAGTGCGAAACGCGCGGCGAATTCGATGGCCAGGTCGGCCCGGCCGCGCCCGGCGAACCCACTTACCGCCTGCTCCGCCAGGCGCGCCGCATTGCCGTCGATTCCGTTGGCGATCGCGGTCAACACGGGCACCTCACCGCCCAGGTTGCTGCCCCCGTTGTCGAGCCCAAGCATCCAGCGCTTCGGCCGCGTTTCGAAATTGGCGTCGTCCGTGAAGATGGACGTCACGTCGTTGTAGCGCGTCACCCAGTAGCAGTTGCTTAGCCAGTCCCGGAAGCAGGGATAGTTCTCCCGCAGGATATCCAGAAACGGGTATGGGTTTCGGGCGAACTCCGGCGACACCAACTGGATAGGCTTGATCTTCTCCGTCGACTGCCCGACCCGTTCCCGCTGGTGCACCTCGTAGGTGCGGAAGCCGGCGCTGCCGCGGGTGCCCTGGGGTATGGCGACGCCGTTTGCGCCTATCACTTCGGTTGCTTTCATGGAAAAACGTTCAAATATTTGAATTTAAAAATTAATTTGACATGACATCTTCAGTCGCGATAGCGAGTTCGCATACGGCGCTTCCCTTTCGGCGCACGGCCACATCATCCTGCCGTACGCAAGGTTATGGAACGAGCTTAACGCGCCGAAAGGGAAGCCCCGCATGCGAACTCTTTCCCGAGATTCAGCGTTGTTACTTCGACGTCCTCGTCCCGGGGGCGCCGGGTTGCCGACTCGCATGGGCGAATTTCCGTGCCTTCAGCCCAGGTCGTAGTCGAGATGGAGCTCGCGCACCGACATCAGGCCGATCGGCCGCAGGCTCTCGCCGTCGATATCCTTGGGCATGCGCCCGACATTGATGCGCGGGTTCTTCAAGTGCTTGAGCAGGATGCGCGACCCTTCCACCGCCTCCTGGTGCGAAATCCAGGCGCCCGGGCACAGGTGCGGGCCGACGCCGAAGGCCATGTGGTTGTGCCGGCCGTCCCGGTTGTAACCGCTGCGCAGAATCTTGCCGCTGTACAGGTCGTCGCGGAAGATATTGAACGTCTCCGGGTCCTTGAAGATGCGCTCGTCGTGATTGGCGGAGAAGTCGACCATCTGCATGAGCGAACCGGCGGGCACCTTCACGCCGTGCATGACCACATCGTACGTGTTGTGCCGGGGCTGGCCGCCGATGGACGAGGAGTGGCGCAGGGTCTCGTGAAACGCCGTATCCCACAGGGCATCGTCGTTGCAGACCGCCTCGAATTGCTCGGCGTGCTGCAGCAACAGGTACCACATGTTGAGAATGGCTCCCCGGGTCGTCTCGCCGCCACCGCCGACCACCAGCGCGATATTGGAGGTGATCTCTTCGGTCGACAGGAAGTCCCCGTCCACCCTGGTCTCGCAGAGCTTGGTGATGATGTCCTTGGAGATGGGATTGCCCGCCTCGTCGTAGAGCCAGGTCGGCTCCTTGCGGCGCGCCTCAACAATACCTTCGACGTAGTCTTCGAGATGCTGGCGCGCCTCCAGGCCCTGCTGGTGGGTCTGGGAGCCCCCCAGGCCCGACATCATCGAGTTGTACCAATAGTAGAAATCGTCCTGGGCCTCCTTCGGGAAGCCGAGCACCTCACAGACCACACGGATGGGAAACTCGTTGGCGAAGGCGCGGCCGAGTTCCACGGTACCCACGCCGTTGCTTTTCGAAACCACCCGGGGATCGTCGATCCGCTCCCAGGCCTCGATCATCCCCCGGGCCTGTCGTTGTATGGCTGGAATGCGGTTCCTCAACGATCGTCCCACCAGGTGCTGGCCGTAGAGATTGCGTCGCCGCCGGTGCTCCACGCCGGAAAGTTCGAGCTGGGTGTTGCCCAGCACGCCGCTGGAACTGCCTTTCGGAATGGTATTGAACCCTTCGTCGTCGAAATAGCAATTGGTGATGTCTTCGTAGCGGGTTACGTAATAGGTGTTGCACAGCCGGTCGTGAAACACCGGGTAGTGGTCGCGCAGTAACCGATAGTAGGGGTAGGGATTACGCATGAACTCGGCCGAGTTCAGGATTCGGGGATCGAACAGCGGCGTTCCGTCCGGCGCATGACCCATATCGACGGCCTCCCCTTCCGGCATCAGCGGAAAGTTGAACTGCGCGCCCGGATCGTCAGTCGCCGCGGGCTCCGCGAAGATGTCGAGTGCGAATGGGCAGCCGCCGCTCATTCTTGCCTCCTTCCGGCGTCAATGACGCACGTAGCCTAGTGTCTGTCCGCGAACCCGTCCAGGGCCTGTCAACACTACAAGCGTTGACGCGCGGCAGGTCTTTTTTCGCCAATCGAGACGGAGTGAGCGTAGTGTAGTATCACACCATGAGCGAGCGAGAACGAAGATTGGCGCAAAAACGGCCCCGGCCCTCCGGGCTGCTGCAGGCCGGCAATTCATGACGTTCGTCATCACCAATGCATGCATCGACGTGCAAGACCAGTCCTGTATCGAAGTGTGCCCGGTCGACTGCATCTACTTCGACGAAGACGACGACCGCATGTGCTACGTGCATCCCGTCGAGTGCATCGACTGCGCGGCCTGCGAGTCGGCTTGCCCTGTCGGGGCGATTTTCGCGGACGACGAGGTTCCCTTCGACGTGCAGGAGTTCACGGCGATCAATGCCCGGTGGTTCGAGGACAAGCACGCGACGCGGACCCGCGTAAACGAAATAGCAAGCGGCGGCCTCTCGATCACCTGAGGCGCCGCCACGGGTCTCAGGGGGGCCTGGGGGACAGGGCCAGAGAACCGCCGGCGTCCGGACTCGCCGGATTCGGAACGACCTGGCGCGTCTTCGGTATTACCACGAGATCCATGTCTTCCATCGGAACCACTCCCAGCAAGGCCCGCTCACCCATCACCAGGGCGCCGGTAAAACCCCTCCGGCCCTTCAGGCGGAGTTCCACCGGCCCCACATAGGGCACCGACCGGCTGCTGCCGTCGGCAAGGGTGATCACTCTTTCCTCGCTGCCTTCAAGGTCGAGCCTTGTTCGGATGGATTCCGGAATGCAAAGATGGATCGCACCCGTGTCCGCGAGCGCATCCACCAGCACGGGCTTCAACTCCGGCCGGCGTGGATTCCTGAGTTCCAGTCTGGTATTGGCAAATCCCATGGCGTCGACCTCGGACTACTGCTGCCATGTCGGATATTGTGCGCTCAGCCAGGCCGCCTGAACAAGAGCGGATTTCCTACAAACGGACCCCAAATGCGGCCGTCGAATACGGGCACGGCCGGGAAGGTTACCGTTCCCAGTCGGCCAGCGTCTCCTTGCCTTCAATCTCCCTCAGCAGGGCGGCCACCACATCGTAGGCGGAGCAGGAGGCGCCGGCTTCTGCGCTCACCACCAGAAACCCGTCGGACCCGGCGGCACGCACCTTCTTCCGCAGGGATTCGTCCGACTTGAGTGCGCGCATGAACCGCTCGCCGTTTTCGATGGACATTCCGGAATCACCCCGGTTGCTGACCGAACGGCGCGGAAGTCTAGCACGGGATTCGGCCGCAGCATGCCGCCTGCTATCATCGCCCGTTCCGCCATTCACCCCAGGAAGCACATCATGAGCATCATCCGGCATCCGATCTGGCAGTACGCCTACTTCGTCAACGACATTGACGAGGCCTGCGTGAAGTGGAACCGGATGGTCGGTGCCGGGCCGTTCTTCGTTGTGCGCCATCACATCGCGGAGAGCTTCCGCTATCGCGGCGAACCCGTAGAGGCCGATGTCAGCTATGCCTTCGGACAGGCCGGGCCAGCGCACATCCAGTTCATCGCCCAGCACGACGACACGCCTTCGATCTACCGGGAGATGTACGAGGAAGGCGAGCATGGATTCCACCATGTGGGCCTGCTCGTCCACGATGTCACCGGCGAGATCAAGCGCTTCAACGAGGCCGGATACGAGACCGCCTGTACGCTCTGGGGCGGAGACTACGTTGCCTACATGGATTGCAGACAGGACCTCGGCTGTTACGTGGAACTGCACGGTGATGCGCCCATCATCGTGGACATGTTCAACCGGTGGAAGCAGGTCCACGAAGAGTGGGACGGCGTGACGGACCTGATCCGCGAAAACAACTGAGTACGCTCTTGCATGGAATAAATTTTTAACTCATTGTTTTTATTGTATTATTCTAGATTCAATTGTACTTGGAACAGCCTCTTCGATCGGGCGCCGAGAGCAGGTATGCGGTACGGGGTCGCCACCGGTCGGGCGCAGCCAGAGCCGAAGCACCGCTTCGGCAGGTGGCGACGCCCCGCAACTGGTTGCGGGGCCGGGTGTCGAACGATCTGCGCCCTTGAATTCCAAGACAACGCGTCCGCTTGGCGTGCCGAATTCCTGTACCGCTCACCTACTCTCTCCCAGCGGTATTCTGTTCCTTGCGCGTCCCCGTCCCGGCGCGCCGGGTTGGGGACTTTCAAGCTGCACCGTCCAGCCTTGCGCTGCCTGCCTGCCCGGATCAAAATTGCAACCCGCTATATTAATTGTCGATTCCCCTCACGGGCGCAATCGGCGCACAAGGAAACCCAAGTAACGCCGGAGGAACCCGGATGACCGCGAAACAACCCTTTCTCCCTGTGCAACCCGAATCGCTCGACGACATAAACCTGCTGGACGCCGACCTGCAGAACTGCCCCTACCACGCCTACGAAAAGCTCCGCGACGAGGCGCCGGTATGGCAGGACCCGGTGACGGGGTTCTATGTAATTACCCGTTTCGAGGACGTTCGCCGGATCCTGCTCGACACCGAGGGTTTCGTCAGCGGCATGCGCGAAGGCCAGCGCGGCGGCAGGGGGCGCATCGATCCGGATCGGGCCACGCGGATGCTGAACCTGTACAAGACCAACGGCTGGGTGCCGGCGCCGACCCTGGCCGGACGGGACGATCCCAATCACAGGCAGATGCGCGCCATGTTCAACGAGGCGTTCCGCCCGAAGAAGATCAACGCGATGGACCCGTTCGTGCAGGAAACCGCCTACAGGCTCATCGATGCCTTCATCGACGACGGACGCTGCGACTGGGTGAAACAGTTCGCCGTACCGCTGCCGCTGATCATCATCGGCCAGCAGATGGGCGTGCCCGAAGAGGATATCTGGAAGATCAAGGCCTGGACGGATGCGTGGGTGCAGCGGCTCGGCATGATGCAGACCGAGGAAGAGGAAAAGTGGTCGGTGGAGATGGAGATCGAGGCGCAGCACTACTTCCAGCCGGTCTTCGAGCGCCTGCGCAAACAACCGGACGACACGCTGATCTCGGAACTGGTCAACCGGGTCATTCCGGAGTGGGGGCGCCCGCTGAACGACAACGAACTGCATGCCGAAATGATGGCGGACACCTTCGTAGGCGGGTCGGAGACCTCCACCAACGCCATCGGTTTCGGTGTGAAACTGCTCATCGAGAATCCCGATGTCTGGCGCAAGCTGAAGTCAGACCCGGACAAGTACCTGCGTACGTTCTCCGAAGAGGTGCTGCGCCTGGAGGGTCCCGTGCAGGGCCTCTTCCGCAATGCCGGGAAAGATATCGAACTGCACGGCGTCACCATTCCCGAGGGCGCCATGATCAATATCCGCTACGCCGCCGCCAACCGCGACGAGCGCGAATTCGAATGCCCCGAGGCACTGGACCTCGACCGCGACAAGCCCGGGCGGCACCTGGCTTTCGGTTCAGGCATTCACCACTGCCTCGGCGCACCGCTGGCGCGGCGGGAGCTTTACTGGTCGTTCAAGGCGCTGGTCGACCGAATCGACGAGATGTGGTTCGCCCCAGGCAAGAACGACTTCACGATAGCGCCCAACTTCGCGTTACGAGCACTCAAGGAACTGCATATCGAGTTCAGGCCGGCGGCCTGACATTGCCTCGGTGTGCAGAGATGTGCATGGGCCCGTGCATGGTGAGCCTGCCATGGAATACGTTCCGGTTGTTCGACGGTGGGACGCACCATCGATTCCCTCAACACATGGGCGGCGATCCTGCTGCGGCTTCCGAGAGCCCGGTTTGAAACTCCTTGGCGTCTGTCCATTGCGACCACACCGTTTTTCGTCATGCGCTCCCCCCGATTGCCGGAACTTGTTTGCTGTCACACCTCCCGACAGGAACGTGCACTATCTAAACTCATCTTTTAGACGCATCACTATTCCAGCAGTCCACGCCCCATCAATGGGAATTGCGGCACCTGAAATATAGGAAGAGTCAGCACTCGCAAGAAACGCAAACAAACCAGCCACTTCCTCAACACTGCCGAGTCTGCCCATCGGGTAGCTAGCCGTATTCGCGTCAAGGTCCAGTTTCTCGCTTCCTGGAGTCGCCGCACCCATTGGCGTGTCTATTCCACCAGGTAATACAGCGTTTACTCTAATGTTGTGAACGGCGAGTTCCAATGCAGCAGCTTTGGTCATACCCACCACTGCATGTTTGGATGCGTTGTACGCGCCAAAACCAGTTTGCCCTACAACACCACCTATCGATGCATTGTTGATGATCGCACCACCGCCGGCACGCTTTAGATGCGGAATGCATTCGCGCATCCCGAGGAATACTCCTGTCTGATTCACTTCTACAATCTTTCTGTAATCTATCAGCGACATATCTGACAGCGGGGAAAGCTGCGCTATCCCTGCGTTGTTAACCAGGATGTCAATCCGTTTCCATTTCGACAGGGCTTCCTCGACGGCCGTTTGCCATTGCCATTCTTCGCTAACGTCTAGCGGAAAGAACGATGTATGTGACGAATGCTCTGCAGACAATGCTTTCCCGGCTTCCTCGGATATATCCGTTATCAGCACAGTTGCACCTTCCAGGACATAGCGTTCGACAATGGCCTTTCCCATTCCACTGGCCGCTCCAGTGACAATCGCTACCTTTCCCTCCAGCACTCCCATTGTCAATTCAACTCTACAAGATTAAAACTATGCCGATTGCTTGAATTCAATGAGCCCAAGCTGAGATAGCATTGAAACGTAGTCATCTCCCCCATAACAGACGCTAATCTTCCCGTTCTCAAACTCGTAGAGGCAGTTGCTGGTGAACTCGATAATTTTTCCAGTTGGGGGCACTCCTTGAAACGGTCCCCGGTGCGGAAAAGCGCAATTGAGTCGAACCGCCCCCCAGTCTCCCTCGACGAATAAGTGTTTAACTTCAAATCTTGCACCCGGGAAGCTGTTGGCGTAGGCCTGAAACCCCGCCTTGTATTCCTCGGCACTGGATATAACTTGCTGGCCCCTGTCAATTACTCGGTAATCGGGCGCCAGGTTCTCCAGCATCGCGTCAACATCACCTGCGTTTGCTGCCTCGTAATACCTCCTGAGGGCTTCTCTATTTGTTTCTTCTGACATCACTAGGTCCTTTTCTTTCGATTCAGGCTATCGTCCATTGCACGCCTGATCCATGTCGCAACAGCTTTCCAGGTAAGGCGATGCGCCGGTCCAGTACGGATTAATGTTTCTTGAGCAAGATGGTTCCATTCACGATCATATGGCTGATTTTGGTTTAGATTCACATTGAGTCGAGAGCTTGAGTCCACATGGCGGGGTTTCTTGCAAACCGTAACGGGGCTTAGCCAAACCGCTCCCACAATCCAGCCACGGCCACGTTGAACATTCGGTTAATGTAGGTGGAACTGATCGTTCCGGTATCCCCCAAGAGGGCACGAAGAAACAACGGGCCGTTCAACAAGTCGTATGCCAATGGAACGGGTGTTCTCTCCGGTAGCTCGCCTGTTTTGATCGCCTGTTTGATCAGCCTCAGGAACTCTGTATAAAGTGGAAGATGAAACCTTTGGTAGTAGGTTTCTCGCTGGGAAGGATCCAACTCTCCTTTGGTCACAAAGTTCAGGTAGAGTTGGCCTTCCGCAGTGGTCAGGAACCTTGCCCCATTGATAAGCTGTCTGCGAATAGATTCAAGCGGCGACTTGCTTGCAGGAAACCTGAGTGTATCGGCATACCTCTCTACCACCGCCTCTATCAACAAATCTTCCTTGGTCCGCCACCACCGATATATCGTCGCGGTGCTAACACCCGCCTTGGCGGCTACCTCGACAACTGTAAGCGTATTGAAGGGTTTGACGCGGATGAGCTCTATTGCACTTTGGATGATCGCTTTCCTCGCTCGCTGCGACCTTGGGCGCCCCAACGTTACCTCAGGTTTAGCTTTTTCCGGTACGCCCATCCTAGTGTCCTGTGTCACAAATACGCTACCTTTCAGCGCATTCCACCCGAACAGGCCTCCTGTTCGTAGTTGCTCACAAAGTTCGCGACTGACTTTGACTAGCGCACTGTCCACTTGAACCTGAGGCCATACGTACGCGGGTTGTTGTATGCCACAACCAATCCTCCAATCGCGCTGGAAATCGCCCCGTAGTCGAAGTAGTGTTCATTCGCCAGATTTCGCCCCCACAATTCTATTTCGTAGCGTTCGTCGGGAGAAGTGTACGTGACTCTCGCATTGAAAACCTCAAAGCTGTCCTGCCTATTGATTGGATTATTCGTCGCGTCCAGGAAATAGGAGGATGAGTGGGAGGCGTTCGCATGAAGTGCTAGCGACCCCGCTCCGACAGGGACGTCATACGTCAGTCCGATATGGGCTTTGATTTTGGGCGCTTTGGTCAGGTCGTTGCCCGCGATCGAAGTTTCGAAAGCTGTCACTGCATCGAAGGCTGACCCTTGCTTGTACTCAGTGTCAAGATAACCCAGGAATCCGGAAACGCGGAGGTGACTGGTGACCAGCCATTCAAGTTCGCCTTCTGCACCAATTACTTCCGACTTTCCCGCATTGGTTACACTGACACCGCCCTGAAGAAATTCCTGAACCTGCATGTCTTCGTAGTCGTAGTAGAACATTGTGATGTTCAAGTTCATTCGTCCGCCGGCAAGGCTGCCTTTGTATCCGAGCTCGTAAGACAGGAGTTCTTCCTGGTCGTAGTCGTTACCGCAACCGAAAGGATTCAAGCCCCCGCCTTTGAACCCCTTTGTCGCGGACGCATAAATCAACACGTTCTCAGAGTAGTCGTATTCCAACGCAATCTTTGGCGTTGTCGATGACCAGTCATCTGAAAATTCCAGATTGCGGCACGTCGCCGGCAAGATGTTGCCGACGACGAACTGATCAGCCTCCTTTTTGTCGCGCGACCAGCGAACGCCGAAAACTGTAGACAGCTTCTCCGTCACAGCAAGTTTCCCTTCAGCATAAAGCGCGACCGATTCGGTGTCCTGATCGACCAGGAAATCAAAAAATGGTTCGGCGATTGGAGTGCCAGACAACGGTGTGTCGATAAAGGCAAAGAACACAGGGTCAAATGGACCTCCTGTGATGAGGGAAAAAAGACCAGCGAAAAAGTCCGTGGTTGCCGGTTGTCGCGGTTGATACAGACCGTTGGCATCTGAATCAAGATAGAACGCGCCCAGGGTATAACTGAAATTCCCGCTTTGCGTGGAACCGAAGAAATTCAGCTCCTGGCTGAAGGTTTCACTCTGTTCATCTGCGTTCTGGCTGAACCAGCCTATGTCTGTACCGTCGAGATCCCCGATATAGTGCATTTCGACATCCGTATACGCTGTGATAGACCTCAGTTGGCCTCCGAGTATCGGTATCGACAGAGTCGCGTTGATACCTTGCTGAGTGACGTCGTTCGTCTCCGGCGTGTCATGAAAAACTCTGCTCTCGCTGTTACTCACCCTACCCGGAGGCAAGGCGTTTGCAGGGTTCAGCGGGTTCGGGTTGAGGGGATTCGCGCCAAAGAGCAATGGAAAGGTGAGAATCTCTGCGGCGTGGTGCACGGGACCATTCCCCTCGAGTTCACTCCAATAACCGCGAATAATCAGATTTGCCGCATCACCGAAGTCAAAACGCATAGAACCCCGAACCGCATTGTATTCCACATCCAGTAACTCGCCGGGACCGTCATTGTCAAAATAACTGTCCCGCTGGTCATGCAGAAAGCTGATACGTGAGGTGGTCGGGTCCGTTTGGACAGTTTGAGGGCAAAGCTAAGGATTG
>JAPPHD010000157.1 GCA_028821125.1 Gammaproteobacteria bacterium | reverse complement strand
GATTCCGACTCCGCCTACCTCTCCGTTCAGGCTCATTTCGGTATTGGATTAGACTGGGTGCAGGTGTGTCCTATACAGTACGCGGTTTGCGTGGCCCGGGGGGGTTACATCCGGATCGCCTCCACAGGTGCCGGGCCTGCTGCGCCGGGTCCGCACGAATTGCCAAGAGACGTTGCATGATATTCGACAGTACCGACACCTACATCTCCACCGATGAACTGAGCATGGCCGTCGATGCCGCGGTCAAGCTGGAGCGGCCGCTGCTCGTCAAGGGCGAACCCGGCACCGGCAAGACGCTGCTGGCGGAAGAAATCGCCAAGACCCTGGGCCTGGAACTGGTGCAGTGGCACATCAAGTCGAGCACCAAGGCCATCAACGGCCTGTACGAATACGATGCGGTGTCGCGCCTGCGCGATTCACAGCTCGGCGACGAACGGGTGGGCGACATCCGTAACTACATCAAGAAGGGCAAGCTGTGGGAGGCGTTCGAGTCGGATGAGCGCGTGGTGCTGCTGATCGACGAGATCGACAAGGCGGACATCGAGTTTCCGAACGACCTGCTGCAGGAACTCGACCGCATGGAGTTCTTCGTCTACGAGCTGTCCGAGACCATCGTGGCGAAGAAGCGCCCCATCGTGGTGATCACCTCCAACAACGAGAAGGAACTGCCCGATGCGTTCCTGCGGCGCTGCTTCTTCCACTACATCAATTTCCCCGACCGGGAGACGATGCACGAGATCATCGAGGTGCATCACCCCGGCATCAAGCGGGAACTGGTGAAGGAAGCCATGGAGATCTTCTTCGATGTCCGCAAGGTACCCGGCCTGAAGAAGAAACCCTCCACCTCGGAACTCATCGACTGGCTGAAACTCCTGATGTCCGACGACATCCCCGACGAGATCCTGACCAACCGCGACCCGAGCAAGGCCATACCGCCCCTCTACGGCGCCCTGGTGAAGAACGAGCAGGACGTGCACCTCCTGGAACGCCTGGCTTTTATGAACAGAAGGGACTCAAGAGGGTGATTGCCGCTTGAAAACGAAGTTTTCAACGCGGTGCACCAGTTAATTCATGCTAATCAACCTCTTCCTGACCCTCCGCAAATACAAGGTCCCCGTCACCATCCGGGAACTCATGGACCTCATCGCCGCCCTGAAACACCGCATCGTCTATTCCAACATGGACGATTTCTACCTCCTCACACGCACCTGCCTGGTCAAGGACGAAAAGAACTACGACAAGTTCGACCGGGCCTTCGGCGCCTATTTCAAGGGGCTCGAAGACCTGCACGGCATGCTCGAGTCGCTCATCCCCGACGAGTGGCTGCGCCGGGAGTTCGAGAAATCGCTGACGCCGGAAGACCTGAAGAAGATCAATTCCCTGGGCGGGCTCGAGAAACTCATCGAAGCCTTCCGGGAGGCGAAGGAGGAAGCCGAAAAGGCAGCGGCCGAGGAGGCCCGGCAGGGCGAGGAAGGCGAAGAGGGCGACGATCCGAACCGGCCGGGAAAGAGCGGCCCCGGCGGGCTCGGCAAGGGCAAGAAGAAGAAAGCCCGCAAGGTGTGGGACCAGCGCCAGTACCGGAACCTCGACGACTCGGTGGAACTCGGCACGCGCAACATCAAGATGGCGCTCAGGCGCCTGCGCAAGTTCGCCCGCGCCGGCAAGGAAGAAGAGCTCGACATGGACGGCACCATCCGCTCCACGGCGCACAACGGCGGCCTGCTCGACATCAGGATGCGCCCGGAGCGCAGGAACACCGTGAAGGTGCTGCTGTTCCTCGACATCGGCGGGTCGATGGATGCCCATGTGAAGGTGAGCGAGGAACTGTTCTCGGCCACGCGCACCGAGTTCAAGCACATGGAGAGCTACTACTTCCACAACTTCATCTACGAGTCCGTGTGGAAGGACAACCGCCGGCGCATGACCGAGCGCATTCCCACCTGGGAGATCCTCAACAAGTACGCCCACGACTACAAGGTGGTGTTCGTGGGCGACGCCACCATGGCGCCCTACGAGATCACCCATGCCGGCGGCAGCGTGGAGCACTGGAACGAGGAGCCCGGCGCGGTCTGGATGAACCGGTTCACAGGCCTCTATGACCGCATCGTCTGGATCAATCCCACGCCGCAGGAGACCTGGGAGTATTCGTCGTCGGTGGGCCTGACGCGGAAGCTCGTCAACGGATACATGTATCCCCTGACCGTTCGCGGTCTGGAGGAGGGGATGAACGCCCTTTCCAAGTAGCAGGGGCATCGGTACCTGTTCGTTGCAATGGCGGATAAAATGCCGGGCGTCCAACGGGGAGCGGATCCGGATTGAAACGATTCGTGATCATCCTGGCGGCTGCCGCAACGGCCGGCTGTGCCGCCTTGGAAGACCAGCAGCAGGCGCTGCAGGACTTGCGTGGCGATGTGCGCGATGTCGCCACGGATGTCGGTGAGGTCGACGGTTCGCTGAATCGTGTCTCCGACCGGATGCGGCGATTCGAGCGGTCGGTGGATGCCAGGCTCGACAGCATCGAGGAGCAACTGGCCAGGCCCATCGAGCTTCCGCCGCCGGTTTGCGAATTCCCGGACGTCCCGTCGGCCGAACCGGCGGGGGCCGCCTGCGAGGCGCTCGAGGAAGTGGTGGAGGAAGCCGGAACCGAGAAGATGGTGGTCGGTTCCCTGGAGCGGATCCGCATCACCCCCCCGGGCATCACGATCAATGCCCGCATCGATACCGGGGCCGACTCGAATTCGCTGAGCGCCACCAACATGGTGTTCATGGAGCGCGACGGCGAAGACTGGGTTCGTTTCGATCTTCAAACCGGCGACGCGACCTACACCCTGGAGCGCCGGGTGAGCCGCTTCGTGCGGGTGTTTCAGCAGTCCGATGCGGTCGGCGCCCGGCGCCCGGTCGTTCAGTTGCGCGTGCAACTCGGGCAGATTCTGGGCAATTTCGAATTCAACCTCTCGAACCGCACCCACCTCAAGCACGCGGTCATTCTCGGGCGCAGCCTGCTGATGGATCTGATCGTGGTGGACGTTGCGCAGGAGTTCGTACAGCCTCTCCCCGACGGCGAAGGTTGACGGCAGCCCATGGAACGCTGGTCCTATGTGCTGGCCGCGGCCCTGCTCGTCACAGCGGGCATAGGCGTTGCGGTCTATCGCCACGCGGACACGGGCGTTCCCCTGGTGCCCGACGAGGATCGCACCGTCTGGCAGATCGAGGCCCGTATCGAGTTCCTCGCCACCGGGGAACCGGCCGAGGTGCTGCTGACCCTGCCGCCGGAACAGGACGGCTTTCTCGTGCTGTACCAGGCGGAGTCGGGGGCGTCGCCGGGTTTCGGTTTCACCATCGACCGCACGGGGCCCCAGCGGCGAGCGCACTGGACCAAGCGTTCGGCAACCGGGCAACAGACCCTGTTCTACCAGATGGACCTGGTGGAAGACCCGCAGTACCGCATATCGCCGGACCCGCCGGGCGACGTGCGCGAGGCACACTTCGACGGGCCCTACGCCACCGCTGCGTCCGAGGTGCTCAATGACCTGCTCCCCAAGTCCACCAGCGCCAAGTCGCTTGCAGACCAGCTTGTGCAGGCGGCGAATACACGGCCGCTGAGCCAGAACCTGAGCCTGCTGCGCCAGGGGCATGCTCCGGCGCCGCTGATAAGCGCTCTCCTGAACCGGGCGGGCATCGCCGCCAGAACGGTGAAGGCGCTGCGCCTCGAGGACGGCCGCCGCCACCAGCGGTTGCGGGACTACGTGCAGGTCTGGCAGGAGGACGCCTGGCTGCTCTACGACCCGCGGCGCGGCCGGGTTGAAGAAACGGGCGAACTCCTGCTGTGGCAGACCGGTACGCCGTCGGTGTTCGACGTGGTGGGCGGAAGCCGCAGCCAGGTGACCTTCTCCATGACCAGCCAGGTGCGGTCCGCCCTGGGGCTTTCCAGGCTGCGCGACAGCCCGTTCGACATCTCCCTGCACAACCTGCCGATCGCGGAACAGGGCATGTTCAAGCTCATCATGACCCTGCCGGTAGGCGCGCTGGTGGTGGTGATCATGCGCCTCCTGGTGGGCGTTCGGACATCGGGCACCTTCATGCCGGTGCTGATCGCGCTGGCCCTGCTGCAGACGGAACTGCTGGCCGGCCTGGTGGGGCTGGTGCTGGTGGTGGGCGCCGCGCTCCTGCTCCGGTCCTATCTCTCGGCGCTCAACCTGCTGCTGGTGGCCCGTATCGCCACGCTGGTGGTGGTGGTGATCGCGCTGGTCATGCTGATGGCCGTGGTCAGCTATCGGCTCGGTCTCATCAGCGGGCTCGCCATCACCTTCTTCCCCATGGTGATACTGGCCTGGACCGTGGAGCGGATGTCCATTCTCTGGGAAGAGGAGGGGGCGGGCGAAGCCATGATCCAGGGCGCCGGCAGCCTGTTGGTGGCGGTGTGCGCCTACCTGGTAATGAGCCTGCCGCTCGTCCGTCACCTGGCGTTCAACTTTCCCGAACTGCACCTGTGTGTGTTGGCCGCGATTCTGCTGCTCGGCCGCTATACCGGTTACCGCCTGCTCGAATTGCATCGTTTCCTGCCGCTGGCCAGGCGCGGCCCATGAGCTGGCTCGCCGCACCGTCGGAGCTGCGCGAGCGGGGCGTGGTGGGCATGAACCGGCGCAATCTCGAGTTCGTCGCCCGCCACAACCGGCGCACCGCCTACCCGCTGGTCGACAACAAGCTGCTCACCAAGCGGCTCGCCGCGAAAGCGGGCATTCCCATGCCGGAGCTGATACTCGACCTGTCCCACCAGTTCGAGGTCGAGGCCGTGCCCGCACGATTGAACGAACTCGACGAATTCGTCATCAAGCCCGCCCAGGGCAGCGGCGGCCGGGGCATCCTGGTCATCGCCGGCCGGGAGGGGGGGCGCTTCGTGAAAAGCAACGGGGAGCGGGTGAACATTCAGCAGATCAAGCGGCTGCTCACCAACATCATCAGCGGCCTGTATTCGCTCGGTGGCCGCACCGATTCGGCCATCGTCGAATCGCTGGCGAAAACCCACGAGATGTTCGCCTCCATGAGTGTCGACGGCGTTCCGGACATTCGGGTCATCGTCTTCCAGGGCTATCCGGTGATGGCCATGTTGCGCCTCGGAACGCACGCCTCCGACGGCAAGGCCAACCTGCACCAGGGCGCCATCGGCGTCGGGCTCGATATCCGCACCGGCACGAGCGTGGGTGCGGTGCAGCACAATCGGGCCATCACCCGTCACCCGGACAACGGCGCGCACCTCGACGACATCGGCATTCCCGATTGGAGAGGCCTGCTCCGCCTGGCCAGCCGCTGTTTCGATGTGACCGGCCTCGGCTACCTCGGTTGCGACATCGTCATCGATGCGAACGCCGGGCCCCTGCTGCTCGAGATGAACGCACGCCCGGGCCTTGCCATACAGATCGCCAACGGCAGCGGGCTGGACAGCCGCCTGGAGGCGGTGCTCGCCCGGGAAGCCTTCGCTCCGGGTGTGGACGAGCGCGTCGCCTTCGCCCTCGACGGGCTCGCAGGCGCGGTCGGCTGAACCAACGGAAACGCGGCAGAGACAACCCTGGCGCACCCCCATGACTTGGGTATACTTGGTCGCGTAGGCGCTTGAAAGTCCTATACCAGGGAACGCCGGCAGTCTTGGCGAGTCTAATCCAGATGAACGCCCCTTGCGGGCTCAACCAGGGAACCAGAACAATGCTCGAACGCAAAATCAAGCCGATCGCGGTAGCCGTAGGAACCGTCTTCGCAGCCGCGCTGGCCGCGGGGGCCGTAGCGGAGACCGACAGCACGCTGTTTGCAGCCGAAGAACTCGACCGCGGCTATGAACGCCTGGCCGACGCTCATGGCGAGGAAGGAAGCTGCGGCGAAGGCGAAGACAAGGAAGGAAGCTGCGGCGAAGGCGAAGACAAGGAAGGTAGCTGCGGCGAAGGCGAAGAAGAAGGCAGTTGCGGCGAGGGCAAGTGCGGCGAGAGCGAAGACGAATAGCCTGCAGAGGCCTGAAACCGGAGAAGTAAGCCCGGCCAGTGATTTCGCTGCTTTCGATTTGACGGCCGCAGCGGTTTATTCACGAACAGGCCGGGCCAGTCCGGCGCGATGAGTTTCCCCGTTCAAGGGGCGGGATTGGGGCTACGCCGACGGTTGTTGCCCTATCTGGTTGCCTTGGACGGGTAAGCCGTTGACTTCCTCTAACTCGCGCCGTAAAACTGGATCGTAGTCGGCGGCCGCTTCGGCCGCCAGTTCCGCGGGCTTGCCGAACGATTCCCACTCGTCTGTCATGGCCTGTCGCTGTCCATCGGCGGCCCCGCGCCACTTGATAACGCCTTTCTCAAAGAGGTAAAGGCTTTCCTCGACCACTTCGATGTGCTCGCCTACAACGAGCACCTGAGCTATTGCAGCGATGAGCGGGGCCACCTTTACGACCTGATGCCCATTCCGTTCACCGCTGAAGCCGTGCAGTACGTTGCCGGGCGTATCCGCCAGGTTCAGGACGTGCTCGAGCGGCGCATCGGCGTCGAGAACGTTTCCTACTATGCGGCGCCGGGACAGGAACTCTCCGAACTCGAGTTCGTCAACGGCGTGCTCGAGGAAGCCGACTGCGACCTGCTGCTGGATGTCAACAATATCCATGTGAACAGCGTCAACTTCGGTTACGACCCGTACGAATACCTGTCGGGAATCGATGCGGCGCGTACCCAGTACGTTCACATCGCGGGCCATTACGAGGAAGCGCCGGACCTGCGCATCGACACCCACGGGGCGGCGGTGATCGAGCCCGTCTGGAACCTTCTCGACGCCGCCTTCAGTCGCTACGGGACGATGCCGGTGCTGCTGGAACGCGATTTCAACTTCCCCCCCTTCGGGGAACTGCTCGGCGAAGTGGAACGCATCCGGGCCCTGCAGGCGGCTGCCACGACAGGGGTGGCCCATGCCGCAAGCTGACCCGCCGGGCTTTCTCGAGGTGCAGCGGGCGTTCGCGGCGCACCTCCGCAATCCGGAACGGAATCCGCCTCCGCGGGATGTGGAACCGCGCCGCATGCGCACCTATGTGCGCCTGTTTCACCGCAATATCGCATCCTTTCTCGACAACGGCTTTCCGGTTGCGAAGTCGGTGCTCGGCGCGGACCGGTGGCGGGGCCTGGTTCAGGGATTTTTCGATCGGCATGCCAGCGAAACCCCCTATTTCCTGGACATCGGCCAGGAATTCATGGCCTTCCTGGATGAGGACACATCGCTCGATGTACCCGACTGGCTTGTGGAACTCTGTCACTTCGAGTGGGTGAAACGGTCACTCGGGAACGCAGGACCGGAAATCCCCGGGTCCGGCATCGACCGCAATGGCGACCTGCTCAGCGGGCAGGTGGTGGTTTCACCCCTGGCAAGGCCACTCTGCTACCGCTACCGGGTGCACGAGATCGGGCCGGATCGGATACCGGAGGATGCGCCCGGAGCCCCCACCTGGCTGATCGCCTGTCGGCGCCGGAACGACCGGGTTCATTTCGTGGCGTCCAATGCGCTGACCCATCGGCTCCTGGAAGTAGTGGCCGCCGGTGGTTCGGGCAACGAGGCACTGGCGTCGTTGGCGGCCGAGTTCCCCCGCATCGACCCCGGCCGGCTGCGGCGTGAAGGGGCTGAGATTCTCGGCCGCCTGCGCGATGCCGAGGTGCTGCTGGGCGTTCGCGTCTAGTGCCCGCTCGTCGGCCGCAATCGTCGGTGGGGCAGACCGTCAGGGACCTGATGGTGACGCTGGAGACGGAGTCGCAACGGGCCGGTCCGCCGCCAGCCGTTTCGCGGCGATGAAGTCGCTGTGGCGGACGTACAGCAGTTCGGCGATTTTTCGAATTGTCGCATCCTCGTACTTGTCGAGCCCCGCATCGCAGAACGCCAGGCGCCAGAGTTGCACCACAAGCTGAAATCGCTGTTCCGGTGTCCAGGCCTCGACCAGGGCACGGGTGAACCGGTGGACGCCGACGCTGTCCTGTTGCTGTGTTCTCGACTCGGCGAGCAGCGCATCGACCGTTGTTTCATCGATTCCGAATTCCTGAACCAGGGTCCGGCGGACGGTCGCGAGTTCGACGTCGGAAATGCGGTGGTCGGCCCAGGCGACCTCGAACAGCAGCACCGCCGCCGCGAGTTCCACGGACGGTTGCGGCCCGTCGTCCCCCTCAGGGGCCTGAATTTTTGCCAAAAGTCGTGCCAGCATCAGCGGTATGTCGCAGAAAGTCCCCGTTCTTCCGCCATTTGCGCGTTATTTTGCATTCGCCAATGACGCCGTACCAATATACAATCTGCGGGCGTTGCCGCGGTACCAGGCCTCTTGGCGCGGCCATGGTTGTAGAATGAGTCAAGTTCGCGCCCGTTCACCGCTCTCTCGTCGGGCGGGGCGTAGCCCGGTTGGCCTTCCGGACGGAGTCGATTGAAACAAGAAGAATTCGTGATTGCCGGAATGGATTCCATGAGTTCGTTTTCGGCACCGCGACCCTCTCCATTTTTTCTTCATTTTTGCGGGCGCCCCTTGTATAGTGGCCGCCTGCTTCGCTAAGGCGACGTATGGAAATGCACAGACAGCACACGATCAAGCAACCGGTGTACGCAATCGGTGTTGGCGTACATTCCGGTACCAAGGTCCGCATGACCTTGCGCCCTGCCGGGGAGAATACGGGTATCCTGTTTGTGCGTACGGACTATCGCCGCCCGGTGGGCGTTCGCGCCCTGGCGCAGCACGTCTCCGATACGACCCTCTCTACCAGCATTGCCGAGAACGGCGTGCAGGTGGCGACGGTCGAACATCTGCTGTCCGCGCTGTGGGGCCTGAAAATCGACAACCTCATCGTCGAGCTGAACGGCGAAGAGGTTCCCATCATGGACGGCAGCGCCTCGCCCTTCGTCGACCTCATCAATGCGGTGGGCACGGTGGAGCAGGACGCCGTGCGGGAGTTCATAAGGGTCAAGCGCACCATTCGCGTCACCCAGGGCGACGGCGAGGCCGCCCTCAAGCCCTACGCGGGGTTTCGGGGGTCCTATACCTTTGTCGCCGACCACCCGGTTTTCAATCGCCATCCCAAGAGCATCCAGCTCGACTTCTCGAAGGTTTCCTACATCGACGACGTCAGCCGGGCCCGCTCGTTCGGCCTGGTGAGCGACCTGGGCAAGGCCAGGGCCATCAACAAGTGCCTGGGTTCGAGCCTGCAGAATGCGGTGGGCATCGACGAATTCAGCATTCTCAACGAGGAAGGCCTGCGCTATCGCGACGAGTTCGTCAAGCACAAGCTGCTCGATGCCATGGGTGATCTTTACCTGCTCGGCCGGCCGATTCTGGGCGAGTTCGAGGGCCGCAAATCCGGGCATGAACTCAACAATAAGCTGGTGCGCGCGCTGTTGCGCTGCGAGGACGCCTGGGACGTCATCGACAGCACCGACGGCCGCCGCTCCCGGGAGCGCCCCCTGGTACAGCCGGCCATACTGGCCTGAGTCACCGTACCACCCACTGACTGTGGCGCCGGAATCGGCGCTTTCAGGCGCGACGGGCGCCCAACTATAATCCCCTGCCCATGGCCGTTCGCACGCGCATCGCTCCTTCGCCCACCGGCGACCCGCATCTCGGCACCGCGTATGTGGCGCTATTCAATTGGGCACTGGCGCGGCAGAGCGGCGGAGCGTTCATCGTCCGCATTGAAGATACCGACGCGGCCCGCAGTATTCCCGAGGCGGAGCGGTCGATCCTGGATGCGCTCAATTGGCTCGGCATTGACTGGGACGAGGGTCCGGATGCCGGCGGCCCCTTTGGTCCGTACCGCCAGAGCGAGCGCCTCGATGTCTATCGCGGGCACGCCGAACGGCTTGTCGAGGCTGGGCACGCCTTTCATTGCTTCTGTACGCCGGAGCGACTCGAGAGAGTGCGCGCTGCACAGCGGGCGGCCGGTGAGAATCCCGGGTACGACGGGCACTGCCTGAACCTTGCCGCCGATGCCGTCGCCGAGCGGTTGCGGCGCGGCGAGGCGCATGTGATTCGCATGCGTGTCCCGGAGGAAGGCGTTTGCCGGTTCCGGGATGCGTTGCGCGGCGAAATCGAGATTCCTTACAGCCAGGTCGACATGCAGGTGCTGATCAAGGCGGACGGGTATCCCACATACCACCTGGCGGTGGTGGTCGACGATCACCTGATGGGCATCACGCATATCATGCGCGGCGAGGAATGGATCTCCTCCGTGCCCAAGCACCGGCTGCTGTTCGACCGTTTCGGCTGGGAGATGCCCGAGATGATCCACCTGCCGCTGCTGCGCAACCCCGACCGCAGCAAGCTCTCCAAGCGGCGCAACCCCACCGGCATCGAGTACTACCGCGAAGCGGGTTATCTGCCCGAAGCGCTGCTCAACTATCTCGCCACCATGGGCTGGTCGATGCCCGACGAACGGGAGATCTTCAGCAGCGCGGAATTCCTTGAAGCGTTCGATGCCGGCCGTATCGTTCCGGGCGCCCCGGTATTCGATATCGAGAAACTGAACTGGATGAACGGCCAGTACCTGCGTCAGCTCGACACCGGGGAATTCGTCGAACGGTTCAAGGCGTGGGCCGGGGGCGGCGACCGCCTGGGCGCCCTGGCGCCCCTGGTGCAGGAGCGCACGGAACGGTTCTCGGACATCGCGCCCCGGGTCGACTACCTGCTCGGAGACCGGCAACCGCTTCATCCCGACGACTTCGCCCACAAGCGCCTGGAGCGGGAGACGATCGTGGAAATACTGTTTCGGGCAGCCCGGGATTTCGACGGGGTGCGCCCCTGGGAGCGGGACGGGCTGCACGCGGCCTGCCGGGCCAGTGCGGAGCGCCTGCAACTCAGAATGGGCGACTTCCTGTTTCCGTTGTTCGTGGCGGTCAGCGGCCGGCCGGTGGCCTTGCCGCTTTTCGACTCCATGGCCCTGCTGGGCCGCGAGACAACGCGCGCGCGGCTGCGCGACGCCATGGACGTGCTGGGGGTGTCCGGAAAGCAGTTGAAGCGGCTGGAGAAGCTGGCGCGCGAGCCCGGATAGGAATCAAGCGCGCTGCCGCGTTTGCAGAGGCTGGCGGGCGAGCCCGGATGGAAATCAAGTCTGGTGCCGCGTTTGCGGAGGCTGGCGTGCGAGCCCGGTTGGAATTCAACGCTGCTGCCGCGTTTGGAGAGGGTGGCGCGCGTGACCGGGCAGTAATCGAGTCTGCCGCTGCGATCGGAAAGGCTGACACGCTGGCCCGGACAATCTTCAGGGTTCCCGCCCGTACGTTCCCGCGGTTCGTCCACGCTGCTGGATCAGGGCGAGCACCACGTCGATGGTGGGTGTCGGAACCTCCACCAGCCGGCCGAGTTCCTGCACGGCGGTGACCAGCGCGTCGATTTCCATGGGCCGGCCGGCGTCGAGATCCTGCAGCATGGATGTCCTGTGGCTGCCTACGTCGGCGGCGGCCGCGATGCGGCGGTCGATGCCTATCCGGATGGTGGCGCCGAGCCGTTCCGCGATCGCCCTGGCTTCCTGCATCATGAGTTGGCAGACGCGCAAGGTGCCGGATTCTCCGGCGATCCGGTCGAGGGTTGCGTGAGTCAGGGCGCTGATCGGGTTGAAGCTGAGATTGCCCAGCAGCTTCAGCCAGATCTCGTCCCGGGGGTCCGCCTTGACCCGGCAACGGAAGCCGGCGTTTCGGAGGGTACCCGCGAGGATATTCGTCCGGTCGGTTATCCGGCCGAGCGGCTCCCCGAGGGTCAACCTGTTGCTCTCTATGTGGCGGATCACCCCGGGTTCGATGATTTCGGTCGCGGGATAGAGGACGCAGCCGATGGCGCGCTCGGGGCCGATGGCGTCCCAGATCCGGCCGCCGGGATCGACGCTTTCTATCCTGCGATTTTCGTGGGCGCCCGACAGGCCGTAGAAGTACCACCAGGGCACGCCGTTCGTCGCCGTGACCACGGCGGTACCTTTCCCCAGCAGGGGTTGCATCCGTTCGGCGACGCCCGAAATCGAGTGGGCCTTGAGGGTGACGATGACGTAGTCCTGCGGGCCGGCCTCCACCGGGTCCTCGATGCAGCGGGGCCGGGCGAGCAGTTCCTCGCCGTCGATCAGCAGCCGGACCCCGTTGGCCTGCATGGCGGCGAGGTGCGCGCCACGGGCGATGAGGGTGACGTCCTCACCCGCCAGTGCCAGTTGCACGCCCAGGTAGCCGCCGGTCGCCCCCGCGCCGTAGATGCAGATGCGCATCAGGCGAGCCCCAGCTTCGTGGCGAGGCCGATGCGCTGCAGCTTGCCGGTGGCGCCCTTGGGAATCTCGTCCAGAACGACGATCCGGCGGGGCACCTTGAATGCCGCCAGGCGTTCCGCGGCGAAACGGCGGATCTCCTCCTGCCCGGACTCGGCGCCGTCGCGTAACACGACGGCCGCCGCCACGTCCTCGCCGAGCGAGCGATGCGGCACGGCGAAGGTGACCGCCTGGCCGACGGCGGGATGGTCCATCAGGATGTCGTCCACCTCCAGCGGCGAGATCTTTTCGCCTCCCCGGTTGATGATCTCCTTCAGCCGGCCCGTAATGGTCAGGTAGCCCTCGCTGTCCATGACCGCCTGGTCCCCCGTCCTGAACCAGCCGGCGGCGAAAGCCGTGGCGTTTGCATCCGGGTTGTTCTCGTAGCCCGTCATGACGTTTTCTCCGCGAATGACGACTTCGCCCGTCTCGCCGGCCTGAAGCAGCGAATCGGACGACTCGTCCATGATCGCGACTTGCGGCCCGGCCGCACGGCCCACCGTGCCGGGAATGCGCCTGCCGGGCGGCAGCGGATTGCTGGTCATCTGGTGGGCGGCCTCGGTCATGGCATAGGCTTCCACGACGGGTACCGAAAAGGTTTCCTCGAGTTCCGCAATCACCTGTCTCGGCAAGGGCGCCGAAGCGGAGCGGATGAAGCGCAGCCGGGCGCCGTCGACGGCGCGCCGGTTGCGGGGCGCCCGGCGCAGTATGGCCTGGTGCATGGCGGGTACGGCGGAGTACCAGGTCGGGCGGGCCTCCTCGAACCAGGAGAAGAAGCGCAGGGCATCGAAGCCCGGCGCCGCGAATACGGCGCCCCCCGCGCCCAGCGAGGCGAGCAGCGCCGCCATCAGCCCGTGAATGTGGAAGAGCGGCATGACGTTCAGGCAGAGGTCGCCGGCATCGAGGTGCAGTGTGTCGGCGATGTTGGCCGCGGATGCACAGACGTTCCTGTGACTCAACGGCACCAGTTTGGGCCGTGAGGTGGTTCCGGAGGTGTGGAGGACCAGTGCGATGTCGTCGGGTTCGGCGGGACCGCCCGATGGCACTCCCGTCGCCTCCGGGCGGCCTTCCGCTGCCAGTTGAAACGTGCCTGCGGGTTGCGCCGGGTCGGCGATCAATTCGACGGTTCCGATCCCCAGTTCCCGCGCGGCGGCGACGGCGGGGGACCGGGCGCCCTGTTCCACCACCAGCGCCGTCGCACGGAGGTCAGCAAGGTAAAACGCGAATTCCTCGGTTCGATAAGCCGGGTTGAGCGGGGCGGTTGTCGCGTAAGAGCCGACGGCCATGAAACAGGCGGCCATTTCCGGCCCGTTGGGCAACACGATGGCCAGGCGGTCGCCGCGGCCGATGCCAAGTTCGTGCAGGGCACTGCCCGTGTCATCGGCCAGTGCGCGCAATGCGCCGAACGAAAGCGGCTGCCGTCCCGGCGCCATGATTGACGGCGCATTGCCAAGGCCCGCATCGAGCAGCGTGCGAATCGTTTTCCCTGCGCTCAATGGCGCCTCCCACGGTTAGCAGCCCGTGGCAAGACTCTCGCGTCGCACCGAGAATGACGAGGCGCCCGGCTGCGGGAGCTGTCGCCGATCCCTGCTTTCATCGATTCAGTCGCAGGGCTTCCAGGAGGCCGGTCAGGATCAGGTCCGGCACCACTTCGTCGAACAGCCGTTCCCTGTCGAACAGGTGGGAGAACCCGCCGGTTGCGATGACGATGGGCGGATCGTCGGCAAACACTTCCGCGGTAATGCGGCTGGAGAGTTCCTTCACCATGCCCACGTGGCTCCAGTACAGCCCGCTCTGGATGCTCTCCACCGTGGAGCGCCCGATGGAGGAGCGCACCGGCTTGATCTCCACCGAAGGAAGCTGTGCGGTGTTGGCTTCCAGCGCGTCCATGGAAAGCCGCAGCCCGGGCAGTATGTTGCCGCCGAGAAATTCCCGGTCCCTGTTGATGGCGCAAACCGTGGTCGCCGTTCCGAAGTCGACGACGATCATGTTTCTGCCGGGGAACAGCTTTACTGCGCCCATGGCATCGGCAATGCGGTCGGTACCCACCTCCTTCGGATCCTTGTAGCGGATCTTCAGCCCGGTGCGGATGCCGGGCCGGATGATCATGGGCTCGATGCGGAAATACTTCTGGCAGCAGGCTCTCAGCGAGTAGTTGAGGTCCGGCACCACGGAACAGCAGGCGATCTCTTCGATGGCATCCGGGTCGATGCCGTTTTCGCGCAGCGCGGCGCGCAGAAAGATGCCCAGCTCATCGGAGGAGCTTCGCGTGGTGGACGTGCGGCGGAACTGCACCCTGAGGCGGCCGTCATCGAAGACCCCGCAATAGATCTGGCTGTTGCCGACATCGAGCGCGAGAATCATGCAACCTGCTCCTTCAAGCTGTCCGCCGACAATCCGTTTGCGGGGTCGGGCGTACGACGCCGGCTGCTGCGGGAAACAACAGAATTCGAGTCATGGGTCGGTTTCGGCACCGGGCTTTTCAGGTCTGCGTTTTCGTGGTGGCCGAACATACCGCGTGTCACGGGCAAATGACATAGGCCGGCCTGGCCCGGCAGGCGCATCGCCACGTTGGGATGTTGCGCCCTGGAAGGTTAGAATGGCCGGGCAAAGCCGCTGGCCCGACCGGGCAGAGCGGCACTGCCTGGGGCCATAGCTCAGCTGGGAGAGCGCTACAATGGCATTGTAGAGGTCGGCGGTTCGATCCCGCCTGGCTCCACCACTACCCAGCCCCGTACGGTCCGATGAAGACCAATTTACCCTTGTAATTCATGACGTAGACATTGAAGCCATGGACGAGAAGCTGTTTGAAAAACTGATTGAAAGCGCCTCGCAGGCGGCCGAGATTGTGCGTGGGGAACGGAAACCATCGCGGACCTTTGAGGTATCGTCCGGAGTTGTCTCTGATGTCCGCAGGAGCACTGGATTGTCCCAGGAAAAGTTCGCGGGTCTCTTTCATATATCTGTCGGCACACTTAGGAATTGGGAACAGGGACGACGTCGGCCTGACGGTCCGGCGGCTGCGCTGTTGATGGCGATCAAGAACGATCCGGCGCATGTTGTTGCCGCTCTCAATTCCGGCGCATAGAAGCACGTTCGGTCCCGCCTCGAGGCGAAGTTCCTGCATCAGCACATAGGCGCCCGCCGTCATCAACATCCGGAACTGGTTGGCCAGGGAACTCGTGCAACTGGTGCGGTCGATCTCTAGACCGAACTAAAGCTCTTTCAGTCTGTTTTCCGCATCGCCAAGGATGTGTCGTGGAAAGAGCGAAGGAAACGCCGACCAGACCCACTCTGATTCAGACCAAGGCCATTCCGGTAACAAAGGGGGCGTCTCTATGGGAAGAATAAACGCCCGAAAGGTATTGGCCGGTGCAGATATCGGGTCTCAGGGCGCATGTGCAAATCGGGAAATTAACAAGATTAACGGCGTTAACACACTTTCTGTTAACGCTGTTAAAGTGAAATCCGTCGACGTTGACTTCGAATTCAGCGTGGACCTCTCCCCAAGCGAGGGCGATAGCGGCAATTTGGAACAGGATCTGCTCCAACTGCTGGTTGTGCTGGTCGGCAAGGCCAAGTTCTACGCCGAAATTGCTGAAACATGTGCCGCAGGCGCGGAGCCGGTAGAGGGGTGCGCAGCGATGCAGTGCAGGTGTGAGAAGTCTTAACCCTGTGCGCGCAGAGAACCGAGGACCGCCCGCGCATCGAGGACGACCGCATCCGACAACGCTCCGGACCAGTCGCCTGATTCCGGTACGAAGACCGCTTCCACGACCTCGCAATCCGATGCGCCGGGTAACACTTCCGTGCCGCGGAGGGGTCGGAGGTGCGCATTGGAGGCTCGTGCGGTCCACTTGACTTCGCCCACCAGCAGGCGCCGGCCGTCCGCTGAAAGGGCAACCACATCGAACTCCGGATCGTTGCCGTGCCAGTAACGCTGCGCGGGCAGCCAGGGCCCGTACGGTGCGAGCGCATTGTCCGTGCGATGCAGCAGCGGCACCGACATTCGGCACAGTTCCTCCCAGGCCATGGCCTCCAGGTTCGGCCGGAGGCGATGCCATTGGGCAAGGCGGGTTTCACTGGGCGCTTCGGCGAGCATTGCCCGGCGGGAAGCGACCACCCGGAACCACAGGCGCAGGAACGGGTCGTCGATGCGATAGAGGCTGCGCTTGCCGGTTTTCGGGTCGCTGCCGAAGGGTGTTTCCCGGCGCACCAGGTTCATTGCCACCAGTGTGGCGAGCGGCCTGGCCAGGCTGGAGGCGGGCTTGCCGAGCCGCCCGCCGATCTCGCTGGCGCGGTGTGCACCGGCGCCGATCACATCGAGCAGTGGTCGTAGCGCGGTTGCGGGGGGCGTTTCCGCGCGGAGAAGGCGGTTGGGTTCATCGTGCAGGGCTCCGCCCGGATCGAGTACGAGCGTATCCACGGCGGCATCGAGGTCGGATCCGAAGGGCTGCGCCAGTTCCCAGTAGCGGGGCATCCCCCCCCACAGCGCATACAGCGAAACCAGTTCGCGCATTCCTGCCGTGGGAAAGGCCTGTTGCAGGTAACCGGGCTGCAGTGGGCGAAGGGCGAAGGCTTCCGAGGCGCGCCCGTAGAGTGGCGCGCCAGCGTCCAGCAGATTGCCGTGCATCATCTGCTGGCTGGACCCGCTCACCACCAGGCAGGGTCGCGGCTGGGGAGCGTCCAGCCAGTTCTGCAGGACACTCGTTATTGAGGGGTCGGCGGCTATCAGGTAGGGAAGCTCATCCAGAATGACGGGTCCGGGCCAATGCGCCTTTGCCGCCTCGACCGTCAAGCGATCGAAGAACGACCGCCAGTCGGGGTAGTCCACGTCCGCGAATCCCGGAAAACGGGCAGCGGCTGCGGCGGCGAGGTATCGGCGCTGGACGGCGGGCGCCGAAGCGTCGGCTACGGCATACAGCCCGTCGCGGCGTCCGGACCACTCGATGAGCAGCCGCGATTTGCCGACCCTGCGGCGTCCCCAGATTGCGGCGAAGCCACCGGGGCTGCCGAGGGCACGGTCGAGCCGGCTGAATTCATCCTGCCGATTCAGGAATTCCATGTGGAATATTATGCGATCAAACATTATGTCATACAACATAATAGTTGATCGCAGATTCCAAAATCCAAAGCGCGGCGCGGACCCGTCCCGGTTAGAATTCCCGGCGTCAAGCCGGGCTGGCGTTCATGTTCAGGACCCTGATCGACATCGAAGGATTGGTCCGGATGGGCTCAAGCGTAAGTCTCTTCGACTGCAGGGCCGCGCTCGGCGACGCCGGGGCGGGGCGGCGCGCCTACGACGAGGGCCACATTCCGGGCGCCTTGCATGCGGATCTCGATCGGGATCTGGCGGCCTCCCCGGGTGTGGGAGGGCGGCATCCACTCCCCGAACGATCCGCAATGGCCGAACGGTTCGCGGCCTGGGGAGTCAATGCGGGCGACCAGTTGGTCTTCTACGACGATGCGGGGGGCGCTTTCGCGGCCCGGGGATGGTGGCTGGCGCGGTGGTGCGGGCACGAGGCCGCCGCGATCCTGGACGGCGGACTGGCAGCCTGGCCCGGTGAACTGACCACCCGGGTCGATCTGCCCGGTCGCGGCGACTTTGCACTACGCCCCCCGCTCACCCGGACAGTTACGGTGGAAGAGATCAGCCGTGGCGGCTGCCGGTTCAGCCTCATCGATGCCCGGGCAAGGCGACGTTACGACGGCCTGGAGGAGCCCATCGACCCGGTGGCGGGCCACATCCCCGGTGCCCATTGCCGGCCGTTCCAGGAAAACCTGGATGCGCGCGGCCGCTTTCGCGTTGCTTCCGAGTTGCGCGAGCGTTTCGTTGGCCTGCACGAAAACGCGGTCTGCTATTGCGGTTCCGGAGTAACGGCCGCCCACAACGTGCTGGCCATACTTCTGGCCGGTTTCGATGAGCCCGCCCTTTATCCCGGATCCTGGAGCGAATGGATAGCGGACCCGGAACGGCCCATCGCGCCGTGATCGAAACCGCCGACCTTTCCTGGCGGGACGGGGTGCCCTTTTCCCGGGAATTCGGCGACATCTACCACTCGGCAGACGGGGCGGGAGAGACGCAGCGTGTATTCATTGAACCGTCGAACCTTGCCGAGATGGCAGGCACGGCAGCCGCGGCCGGTACGACGCTGCGTGTCGGCGAACTGGGCTTCGGGACGGGGCTCAACTTCGCCGTCGCCGCCGCCCTGGCGCTCAGGCACGATTGCCGGCTGCACTATGTCGGTTTCGACGCGCACCCCGTGGATCCGAAAAACTTCCGCACGATCGCCGCGAACCGCAGGGCGCACCTTTCGATATATGGGCAACTCGAACGCCTCTATCCCCCCATGCTGCCCGGATGGCACCGTCGTGTGCTGGCGGAGGGCCGAATCTGGCTATCCCTCTATTGGGGCGATGCGGCGTCCGGGCTTCGCGACCTGGTCGGCCGTCAGCGCCAGCCTTTCGATGCCTGGTTCCTGGACGGTTTTGCACCGGCCAGGAACCCGGAGATGTGGCGGGACGACCTGCTGCGACTGGTGGCGCGACTCGCTGCCCGGGGCACTGCCGTAGCCACGTTTACCGCGGCAGGGCACGTTCGCCGGTGCCTGGAGGCAGCCGGTTTCCAAATGCGGCGGGTCGACCAGCGCCCCCGCAAGCGCGAAAGCCTGGCGGGGGTTTACACCAGGGAAGGGCTGAAGAGAGAACCCGAACCGCGCAGCGTTACCGTCGCGGGAGCGGGGATTGCGGGAGCCGGCATCGCACGGCACCTTGCGGAACGGGGAATTACCGTCAGTGTCTACGATCCCGCACCCGCCATCGCCAGCGGCGCGTCCGGTATTCCGGCCATGCTCCTGCATCCCAGACTCCTGGGCGATCGCAGCCGGGATGCTGCCTGGCGCGCCCACGCCTATGCCTACAGCCAGGCCTGGGCAAGCCGATTTCCGGGTTTCATCGAGAGCGGTGTCGTGCAGGGCCGGGGCCCGAATCTCGACCGCGACAAGTTGCAGCGCATCGCAGACGCCCATGCGGGCAGCGGGTTGGTGCGGCGGCTGACGCGCGACGAGGCAGCGGCGGTCAGCGGCTGGGATTTCGACGGGAACGCCCTGTACTTTCCCCGCGCAGGCATCGTCGAACCGCCCCTGCTCGTCCGCTCGCTGCTCGACCACCCCCGAATTTCCGTCCGCCTCGGGCTCGGCGCCCCCTCGGGAGCCCGTCCGATGGTGCTGGCCTGTGCCGGCGCTGCCCGCAGTTATGCGCCGGCAAGATTCCTGGAGATTGTAGACGTCCATGGGCAAGTGGACATTGTGACGATGGAGGCCCGCCCGCATCTGGCGGTGGTGGGAGACGGCTATCTGGCGCCAACAGGGCAGGGCGTGGTAGCGGGAGCCACTTTCGAGCATCGTGCCTGGCCCGCGCATAAGGCTACCGCGCACAATCTCAGGACGCTTGAAGGCCGGCGGCACCGCTGGATCGCGCGGGTACGGTCGACCCGCACGATCGCTTCCGACCGGACACCGATTATCGGTGAACTGGAGCCGGGTCTACTGGTAACCACCGCCCATGGATCCATGGGCATGGTCAGCGCCCCAATGGCGGCCGCAATCGTCGCGAGCCGCCTGACCGGTGATTTCGCACCCCTGGAACCGGCGCTCGAAACACTGATTGAACCAGGCCGGTTCCGGCAACGCCAGGCGCGGCGAGGCTATCGTCTGGGTGCTGCCGAATAGCAGTTCTCGGCCAGGCGTCTGCATGCCTGTATACGCAGCAGTCAGAACCGACTTTTCTCATCGAAGTCTGGAACCCGCCCCACCGAAACGCTGACCTGGAAGGAACAACGCAGAATCTCGGGAAAGAGTTCGCATGCGGCGCTTCCCTTTCGGCGCGTTAAGC